>JADZDV010000551.1 GCA_020850915.1 Chloroflexota bacterium
CCGAAACGCCCGATGGCGGCTTCCAGCATCGCGCCGACCGCGGCGCCGTCTGTCGCGTCCGCGCTGACCGCCGGCGTCTCGGCGCCGGCCCCCGACAGCTCGTTTGCCAGGCGCTCTACGCCCGCCGCGTCCCGATCGGCCACGACCACAGCCGCGCCTCGCTCGGCTAACAGGCGGGCGGTCGCCTCGCCAACGCCGGCCCCCGCCCCGACGACGAGCGCCACGCGCCCCGTGAAGGGGCGCGGCGCTTCGGCTGTCGCTTGCTCCAGTTCGCTCATGCGCCAGATCTCATGCGCGCCACCACCGCGATTGGCCGCGTCACTCGGCCGGGATGAAATCCGGCTCCGCGTCGTAGATCGCCAGGAAGAGGCTGCCGTTCGGGCCGGTGACGATCGGACCGTAGCGGAGGCCCTTCTGCTCGTAGTGGAACCAGCCAGGTCCCTTCTGTGAAATGCCGAGGGTCCAGCTCCCCTCGAGCAGGTAGTGGATCACGTTGCCGGCGTGGCTGTGGCGCGCGACGACGGTGTTCGGATCGTGGCGGACGAGGTAGGCCCACGGCCCCTTGCCGGGCACTCCGAAGAACTTCAGGAAGACCCCTGGAATGTCCACACCGCCGTAGCCGGGCGTGTCCTTCAACGGGAGCCACTCCATCTTGTCGGCCTCGAACGCCAGCAAGCCCATCGCCTGGCTCAGATCGTCGGGCCACGGCAGCTCGTCGTGCTCGCTCTCAACGGTCTGCATCTGCTGCTCGGACATGGTCGTCTCCGCCCCCCTGCCTTCTCATCCCCCTGCCGTCTCAATGCAATGGTACGATCTGGCGGGAATGAAATCCGGCTTCGCGTCGTAGATCGCGAGGTAGACGCTGCCCTGCTCGCCGGCGACGATCGGGCCGTACTCGCGACCGCGCACTTCGAGATGGAACCAGCCCGGCGCGCGCTCGGCGCCGGCGATGACCCAGCTCCCTTCGATCAGGTAATGCATCACGTTGCTGGCGTGGGTGTGTCGTGCGAGCGCAACCCCAGGCTCCTGGCGGACCATGTACACCCAGGGCTCCTTGCCGTCCTTGCCCAGGTATTTGCAGGAGAGCCCCGGGAGGTTCAGGCCCTCCAGCCCCGGCGTCTCCGAGACTGGCTGCCAGTCCAGCTTGTGGACCTCGCGAGCCAGCACCCCATCCAGCGCCCAGGCCGGTCTTTCCTCAGTCAATCTTGCTGTCCTCCCCAACCTGCTGGCTCGTCACGTCTGACCTTCCCATACACGTCGATCGGCCTCGTCCTGCTGAAAGAACGCGCGGAGGCGCTCGACAAATTCACGCGGTCGCTCCAGGTGCCTGCGGTGGCCCACTCCCGACCAGACCTCGATGGTCGATCCAGGAATCAGCGCGTGCAGTCGCATCGCGTGCACGTCAGGCGCCATGCCGAAATCCTCCGAGCCGCCCAGGATCAGCGTCGGCACGCGGATGCTGCTGGCCGCCGCCGTCAGGTCGGTCTCGGCCAGCGCCCGAAAGGTGGCGGCCAGCGCGCTGACGTGGTTGCTCCGAACGATCTCGGCGTACTCGGCGAGTAGGTCCGGGTGGCTGGTCGCGAAGTCGGCGGAGAGGACACGTCCCAGGTAGACGGCCGTCTCGTCCTCGAGCCCCGCCTCCTCGACCCGCGCTGCCCGCGCCCGAAATAGCTCAGCCTGCTGGGGCGTCATCCGCGCGGTGGTGCTCACCAGGGCCAGCGCGCGCACGAGATCGGGCCGCTCGGCGGCCAGCGCGATGGCGATCATCCCGCCCTGGGAGAACCCGACCACGTGGGCGAGCCCCGCGTCCAGGTGCTCGATCAGTTGGGCCAGATCGTTCGCGGAATTGGCGATGGAGTAGGCGCCTGGCGCGCGCGGACGATCCGACTGTCCGTAGCCCCGCACGTCGTACGTGAGCACCCGGAACCCATCGGCCGCCAGCGCCCCGGCCGCCTCGTCCCAGGTCACCGAGTGGACCAGTCCCCCATGAATCAGGGCCACCAGCGGCCCGTCGCCGCGCGTTCGGTAGGCCAGGCGGGTGCGGTCTGAGGTTGTGAAGAGCATCTGGCCCGAGGTGGCATCAGAGCCGGCAATAGCCGTGCGAAGGCGCTCGTTCATCGTACGCTTGACGCTCCGGGAGCGGGTAGGTACCGCGATCCACAACTCGTGCCCGAGGGACTCGGCAGGCTTCAGTCTATCACTCCGTGCGATCGGTATCGGCGCGAGCGGGGCTCAGCCAGCACGGACGGACCACAGCCGTCGAGTCACGTGGCTAACCGTGCTACACTGGCGCACGTCTTGCGGTGAGGTTGATGGTCCGACGTCTGCCCGGGGAGCCCGACTGGCTCAACCATGTTGTGCGAGATCAGCACTTCGTCGACCACCGGGCGGACTTCGCTCGGATGGATGCTCCCACTCTGTTGGCCGATGCTGAGTAGTACGACGCCAGCGCGCTCGAGACCATTCGTCGTGGGATACGCTTCACCTACCTGCATGGCCGTCGCCTGAGAGTTGGCAGATATGACCGCGAACTCGGACTGTTCGTAGCGCTAAATGAGCGGGAAGTGACTATTCATACGCACTTCCCAGCCACGGAACGATACGTTCGCGACCTGCCTCAGTCGACGTACGGCCGGGAGTCACATCAGGGAGAGGTGAGAGAAGTGGCCGTTCACTACGGCGCTGGCCAGCATGAGTTGATCGGCGAGCTCGTGCGAGCAAAGGGTCTGAAGCGATTTCAGCCGTTCTTTGTGACAGGTGAGGGGCGCTACCTGCCGAGCGGCATCGAGGAGATCCGTGGTCTCGTGCTCGACGAGGCCGGCGCCGTCTACACCTTCTGGATCAAGTGGGACGAAGAAGCCGATCGCGCTGCGCTTGTCAATTGGTGCGAGATCGAGGTGGATGCGCGCCTGCGCGCGGACCCTGAGTACCGGGAGGCGCGGGAGCTGCTCGGACTTCCCCCGTTGTAGCCGTCCCGGTTCATCTTCGCCCTCGATGCCCGGTGACATTGACCCCCCATCTTCCGGGACGTTTGTCCCTACCGCCTGACCTCTGCCGGGCCGCGAAGATAGGGCACGCCGTCTGTCTTGACGTATTATGAGACAGCGAATGGGCGGCCTGAGAAAGGGGACGGCGACATGGGGACCGGGCATCAGGACCGATTGCTCCGCGTGGATCTGACCGAGGGACGCATCTGGACGGAGCCGCTGCCACCGGGGGACGTGCTCCGAAAGTACGTGGGTGGCACCGGCCTGGCCCTCTACTACTTGATCCAGGGTCTGCGCCCGGGCGCCACGGCGACCGACCCCGAAACGCCGCTCATCTTCATGACCGGGCCCCTGGCCGGCACCCGGGCGCCCAGCTCGTCCAACTACGTGGTGACGTCCCTCCACTATGACATCCCGTACGCGCCCGGGGCCGGCCACTCCCACGGCGTCTGGGCGGCGTTTCTGAAGTTCGCCGGCTACGAGGGCATCATCATCACGGGCGCCTCGCCGAAACCGGTGTACCTGTGGATCGACGACGACCGGGTCGAGCTGCGTGACGCGGCTGAGTACTGGGGCGTGGGCACGCGGGACACCGAGCGACGGCTGAAGCAGGAGCTGGCTGACGATCCCGGCACAGTCAGCGTGGCATGTATCGGCCAGGCCGGCGAGAGTATGCTGCCCGGCGCCATGCTCAAGAACGACCGCAACCACGGCGCCGGCAAAGGCAGTCCCGGCGCGGTCATGGGCGCCAAGAAGCTCAAGGCGATCGCCGTGCGCGGCACCGGCTCGGTGAAACTAGCGGAGCCCCGCGCGTTCCTCCAGACCGCGACGGAGTGGGAAGGCAACCTGTTCATCACGCCCGAGGGCCAGCAGCCGCCGCTCGGAGCGCTCTGGCACAACGGCGGGATGACCCGTCAGCACGGTTACATGGCCCGGCGCGGCATCGCGGCCGGCAAGAACCTGACCGACCCGGTCTGGGGCAAGGCGTTCTCTGACACGTACATGGAGGCCTGCGCCGAGTGGCGGGTCGATCCCCAGCCGTCCTACAACTGCGCGATCGCCTGCTCCTACGACGTCCGCATCGACTCGGGGCCGTTCAAGGGCTTCCGGGCTAGCCTGTGCGGCGGCGGCGAGCCGTTCGAGGGCGCGGCCGGGATGATCGGCGTCGAGGAGCCGGGCGCGATCCTCGCCATGACGGACCATTTCGACGACATCGGGATGGAAGCTGGCGTTGGTGGCGCGCTGCTGGGTGCGGCGTACGAGGCGTACAGTCGCGGCATCATCGGCACGGAGCAGACCGACGGGCTGGAGCTGACCTGGGGCAACTACGACGCGGCGATGGAGGTGCTCCAGCAGATGCTCAACCGGCGCGGCTTCGGCGGCCGGCTGGCGGGCGGACTGAAGGAAGCAGCCGCGGCGATTGGCGGCGGCGCCGATCGCTTCATGGTCCACGTCAAGGGCGCCGGCATCAACATGCACGACTGGCGGCCGCTCTGGGGCGCTCTGCTGGGCCAGATCCTGGCGGGCACCGGACCCTGCCATCAGATCGAGTACCCGAGCCTGGCGTTCCAGTCGCCGCTGCTCACGCCGGAGGGCAAGGGACAGGCGGTAGCGAGGACCCAGATCCAGAAGATCTGGGAGGACTGCATCGGCGTCTGCATGTTCGCCTGCCAGGGCGTGCAGGACGTTACGCTGCTGGCACCGCGTGCCGTGGCCCAGGCCACGGGCTGGAATGGCTTCGACACCAACGAGGCGATGCTGGTGGGCGAACGCGTTGTGAACATGATGCGGATGATCGCCGTGAGCCGCGGGTTCACCAGGCAGGACGAGCTGGACGTCTCGCCACGACTGCTCGAGGCTCCCGCCAACGGCCCGGCAGCCGGTCACGCAATGGGACCCTACTTCGAGCAGATGGTCGACGACTACTACCGGGCGATGGGCTGGGAGGTCGAGACAGGCCGCCCCTCCGCCGAGACCATCCGGCGCCTGGGCCTCGAGGACCTGGCGGAACAGCTCGCGGTCGGCGCACCCGGCCAAGCGTAGCGCGTCAGACACGGGAGCAGAGGCTGGCGGCTGCTCTTGCCACCGCCGCCGTTCCTCCATAGAATCGGCTCACTCGGTTCCGGGGAGCCATTGATGAGCGACGACCAGCTCGAGCACTTCAGGCAGAGGTACGGCGCGA
>JADZDV010000552.1 GCA_020850915.1 Chloroflexota bacterium
CAGCCTACCAGTTCCTCAGCGAGATCGAACGCGGCAATACGACCGTTATCCGCGTTCGGGCGAGCGATGAGGAGCGGGCGAAACAGATCCTCTACCGGTTCGCCGATAAGGACTTCTCCTTCAACGACGCCATCAGTTTCGTCGTCATGGAGCGCCTGGGAATCGGAGCCGCTTTCACGTTCGATCGGGATTTCGCTCAGTATGGGCTGCCGATCTTGCGAGTCGACTCGTTATAGGAGCGCACCGCGCGGCTCATGAGGCAGGATTCATCTTCCCAACTGCTCCACCAGCCAGTCCGCCACCAGCGGGCGCCATTTGTAGATGATGTTCGAGCAGACGTGGTTGCCGTCCGGGTAGAGGGCAAACTGTTTCGGGCCGCTGGCCTCCTCGTGGATGCGGGCGGCGTGCTGCCAGGGGATCAGGGTGTCCAGGACGCCATGGACGACTAGCAGCGGGCAGCGAATTCGCTCCGCGACGCCTTCCAGAGTCAGTCGACGGGCGCGCTGCTCGCCCTCCGCGTCGTTCGCGGCGTGAGAGCGGACGACGAGCGCCTGGCGGGTGAGGGCCGGTAGCTCCGACCAGATCGCCCCCATGTCGTAGACGCCGCCGACCGGGACGCAGGCCCGCAGGCGCTCGTCGAAGGCGGCAATGCGGGGCACGTAGTAGCCGCCTAGGCTGATGCCCACGGCGCCCACGCGATGGCCGTCCACGTCGCTCCGACTCTCCAGCCAGTCCAGGAACGCGGCGGCTGGCCGCTCGTAGGCCGGCTCGATCGGCAGCTCCCACTCCGCCTCGCCCTGACCGGGCCCGTCGATCGCCAGGATGGCGAGCCCGCGCTTGAGCAGCTCCGCCTCCAGCGTGCCCATCTCTTCCTTCACCGAGTCCAGCCCAGGCACGACCAGGACGACCGGTGGCCGCTCGACGCCGCGCGGCCGACGCAGCCAGCCGGCGAGCTGGGTACTCCCGGACGGCACGACGACCCGTTCGGCCGGCCAGAAGAGGTCCGGCGCGGCGGCGCTGTAGCAGCGGGCGTTGTTGTCGTGCGCAGCGCGCGCCTGCTCCCGGTCGTCAAAGAAGAGGAACTTGCCGAAGTGGTAGGCCAGCGCGGCTCGGACCCGCGCTTCCGCGGCTGAGAGACGGCCGCCGCGCGCGTCGGCTTCCGCGGCAAGCTGCTCGTGCGCCGCACCCAGACGCGACCACTCGGCGCACCAGTCGGACCAGCTCGTCAGCCTGCCGAGCGTTGTGCGGACGTCCGTCGCGTCCGGGCGATTCGAGATAAAGCGCGGTCCCCAGTGGGCGGCCGCGCTCTCCAGTCGAGGGTCCGCCATCACAAAGCTCCTCGCTCAGCATGGGGGCGAGGAGCGGGGCGGGATGGCTCGCCTGGAGCGGCCCGCGGCGCAGGCCCACCCCGCCCTCGGTCGTTCGACGTCAGACCCTGGCGGGCTCTCCTGCCGGCTTGGGTGTGAGGCCGTAGGTCGCGAGAATCTCGTCGCGCCGCGCGCCGCGCGGGCCCTGGTAGAGCATCTTGCGGCTGACCGTCACGCCGAGCTTCGCCAGGTCGGCCATCGTCTCGGTCAGCTTGATCAGCGAGGCGTCGGCGTGCAGCACGCGAGCGCCCTCGATCTCGTCGATCCGCGCCTCGGCCAGGAACAGGTCCAGGGTGGCGCAGGCGGGGATGATCACCTCGACGCCCTGGGCGACGAGCCGCTTCGCCGCGGCCTGGAACGCCTCGAGCATCGGCTCCGGGTTCGTGAAGCCGGCCGCGAGGGTGGGGAAGTCGATCCCCATCGTGTCAAAGCGGACCATGCGATCGTTCAGGCCCATCGCGTACCCCTGGCGGGTGTAGCGGAGCGCCTGCTTGTCCGAGAACGCCACGCCGGAGAAGGTGTGGCCTAGCATGCAGGCCAACAGCATCGTCGCCTCGCCCATCGAGACGACGGGGATGTCCACCAGCTCGCGCCCTTCGAGCATGGCCGGGTCGAGCATGCAGCCGATCGCAACGGCATCGAAGCCCTCGGCCTCGGCCTGGACGATCTTCGAGAGGACGCCGCCACGCCCCATAGAGTTCATCTCGACCACGGCGTCGTAGTCCAGCGCGAGCGAGCCCTCGTCCACGCCGCTGAAGCGCACCTCCGTGTCTGGGCGCTTGACGCTGTTGACGTGCTTCATCAGGTGCGTGCGATAGTCGATGAGCCGGGGGCTCTGAAGGGGAGTGCTGCTCTGCCACCAGATTCTCATTGGGTCCTCCATGGAGCATGCGGCCGGGATCGCGGCGCGCCCACGCCGCCTCGCGAGCACACTGCCGGAACATGTAGCAGAGCCGGTCCCACGCGGTCAAGGCGCGGATGCCCATTGACGCCGCGAGCGGAACGATCAGCGCTCCGGGACATCCCTGGCGATCCCGTGGCGCACCGCGTAGGCGGCGGCCTCGCTGCGGCGCGTCATGCCGAGCTTGTCCAGGATGTTCGAGACGTGGTTGCGCGCGGTCTTCTCGGCGATCACCAGGCGCTCCGCGATCTCCCGATTGGTGAGCCCCTCGGCGACGAGCGCCAGAACCTCCCGCTCGCGTTCAGAGAGTCCAATGCGACTGCTGGAGGCGGGATCGGCGGCGCCCTGGAGCTTCCTCTGGACCACCTGGGCCACGGCCGGGTCGAGCAGCGTCTGGCCGGCGGCGACCGCTCGGATCGCCGCCAGCAGGTCGACGCGGGGGGCGTTCTTGAGCAGGTAGCCGGACGCGCCAGCGACCAGCGAGGCGAGCACCGCGGTCTCGTCGCCGAAGGAGGTCAGCATCAGAACGCGCACCTGGGGCTGGCTGGCGCGAATCTCGCGGCAGACTTCGATCCCGCTCCGGTCCGGCAGGACCACATCGAGCAGCACGAGGTCCGGCCGCAGACGGCTAGCGGCAACCTCGGCCCGAGCGGCGGTGTCCGCGTCGCCGACGATCTCGATATCCGACTCGACCTCGATCGCCGCGCGGAGGCCCAGTCGCACGACCTCGTGGTCGTCCACCAGCAGGACGCGAATAGGCGACGTCATCGAGCGGTCCCTCCTGTGCGCGGCTTGCCCGGCAGGGTAACACGCAGGCAAGCGCCGCCGCCGGGTCGCGGACCGATCTCCAGCGAACCGTCCAGGTCCGCCACCCGCCGCCGCATGCCCTCCAGCCCGAAGCCGCGGGAGGCGCGCTCGGGGTCCACCCCAACGCCGTCGTCCGCGACTTCGAGCGCGAGGCGGTCCCCGTCCAGGGAGAGCGTCAGCCACGCCTGGCGGGCGGTCGCGTGCTTGAAGACGTTGCTCAGCGCCTCCTGGGCGATCCGGTAGAGCGCGCTCTCGATGACGGCCGGTAGCTCCGGCGCCTCGTCTGGCAGGACCAGCTCGACCGGCACGCGAGTGACGGTGGAGAACTCCCTCGCCAGACCCGCCAGGGCGCTGGTCAGCGACCGCTCGCCGAGCATGAGCGGCCGGGCCTCCGCCACGTACTGGCGCACTTCCAACAGCGCCTGACGGGACAGCTTCTCGAGCGAGGGGAGCCGTTGCTGGAGACCGGCCAGGTCGTCGCGGCTGGCCAGCTCCACGGCCGTCTCTAGGCCGAGCGTCAGGACGTAGGCCTGCTGCGCTACACCATCGTGGATCTCGCGCGCGATCCGCCAGCGCTCCTCGCGCGCCGCCAGCTCCAGGTTTCTCGCCGTCACCGCCTCCAGACGCTGGAGCAGCCGGGCCAGCACCGCCACGAACCCGGCGACGATCCAGGGGTTCAGCAAGGCGGCAACCTGGAACTCGAGCGACTCGCCAGGCGGTCGGTCCGGAGAGGTCAGCAGAATCACGGCGTGCCCAGCGCTGAACGCGGCCGATGAGACGAGGGCGCCTGACCAGCCGAAGACGAACGCCGGCAGGACCACGGTGGTCATGGCGACTTCGTAGAACGCCGTGGTCCAGCCGCCTTCCAGCCAGAGGATCAGCAGCGAGAAGACCGTGTCCAGCCCGGCGACCAGCACGACGGCTCCGCGGCGACGAGGCCAGCCCGAGCCGAACAGGCGGATCAGGACGTACGAGCCGACGACGAGCGCCCCGAACGTCAGCGCCAGCACGATCGGCGCCAGGGCGCGCGTGCTGGCGGAGCCGCCCCCGAACAACATGACCCCAACACCCAGCAGCCAGGTCGTCCAGCGGGCGACGAGTGGTAGCACGACCGGCGCGATCCGCCCACTGGGATCCCGGACACGTTGAAAGAGACCTGGCACTCTCACCGTGACGTCGCTCGACTGCCGCGCATGCCGTCAGCCCTCAAAAGAGCCGCGAGAGCCAGCTCCAGTGGCGCCGTGCCGGCGGCGGCTCGGGGGGCGGCCGGAGCGCTTCGATCGCCGCGGCCAGGCGAGCGAGGAACGCGTCGTCCTCCCGCTTGTCAGCCGGCGGCGCGATCGGCTCGCCGATCCGCACGCGGATCGTTCGGCCAAGCCACAGCTCGCGCGTGTCGGAGACGCCCACCGGCACCACCGGGCTCTGGCTGGATCGCGCCAGGAGCGCCACCCCCCGGCGCAGGGGGCGCAGGCCGGCGTCCGAGGCTCTGCGCTCGCGGATGTCCTCCGGGAAGATGGCGATCGAGCCGCCAGCGCGAAGCTGGTTGACCGCCGTCCGGATGGACGTCCTCGACTCTCGCCCCTCGAGATCGACCGGCAGGACGATGTCCACGCGATCGAGGATCCAGCGCCGCCAGGGAATGTCCGTCGTGGCCGTGCGCGAAGCCAGCACCCGCAGGCCGCGGTCGGCCGGTACGAAAGCGACCAGGGTGAACGTCTCCAGGTAGGCCGGGTGGTTGGCGGAGATGATGTAGCGCCCGCGCGGAATGTGCCCGAGCCCCTCGATCTCGAAGCGGAACACGCGGCGGAGCACACAGCGCATGAAGGCGCGAGCGAGACGGGGCAGCCAGCCAGGCGACGGCAGGTCCCCGACCGGGGCGTCCGACTCGCGCGGATGTCGCGTATCGCTCTGCATCTCCCTACCAAGGACATTCGGTGAAGCTTGCCGTTCAGCAGTATGCACGCTCAGTACCCGGCGCAGCAGATCCACGCGGGCCGGCCGAGACAGGCGGCGGCCGTCCCGACGACGAAGGCCCACCGGTCAAGAGCGTCGAGGCAGAGCGGGAGCAGCGTTTGCGCGCCGCGAACGATCGCAAACGCCAGCAGGGCGACAAGGGTCAACGTGATCGGCTTCGACCTCTTCTGGGTTTGGTGCGCTGACTCGATCATCTCCGTGACTCCAGTGCGAGCGCTCTGGAGTCAGCGTAAGCCCCTTCCGAAGCCGGCGCCTGGGGCGGACGTCCCGAGCCTCGAATGGGGCAGATGCCCCATCTTGCCAATCAGCGTCCCACTACACCTCGAGCTGCTGTCCCAGCCCGAGCGCCAGGGCCTTCTGGTAGAGGTGGTGGGACAGGGCCACGTCCATCGTGACCATGCCCTCGGAGAGGATCAGGATTCGCTCGTCAGGTCGCTCGCGGGCCGCTCGGGCGCCGCTGACAATCTGAGCGAGGTCGGCGTGGACGTGCGAGCGATCGAGCTGGCCGCGCTCCACCATCGCCTGGATGTGTGGCTTGCAGAGCACCTGCTCCCAGTCGTCAACCACCAGCTTGTCCACGTCGAAGTAGGCGGCCGTCTCGACCTCCTGGCCCGGCGACATGGCGTAGAGGGTGCCGCCGGATCGGAGCCATCCCGAGCGGACGATCGGCGTTGTGGCGGTCGTGACAGCGGCAACCACGTCGGCCGCGGCCATCACCGCCTCGACCGATGCCAGGGGGACGACCTCCAGCCCGAGATCCTCGGACAGCTCGGCGGCGAAGCGCTCGCGCGAGGCGGGGCTTCGAGACGTGACGTAGGCGCGCCGCAGCGGCAGGACGGCGTTCAGGGTGTGGAGCGTGCCGCGCGCCATATGGCCGGCGCCCAGCAGGCCCACCGTGTCGGTCCCGGGCGGCGCCAGGTACTTCATAGCGACCGCCACCCCGGCACCGGTCCGCAGGGCGTAGCCCCAGCGCTCGTCCACGATCGCCAGGCACCGCCCGGTCCAGAGGTCGCTCAGCAGCACGAACCGCTCGGGATCGCCGCTGCTGTAATCAGCTCCCGGCACGGTTCCCATGCAGCGAAAGCCCGCCACACCCAGTCGGTTCACGGCCGCCAGTTTGCCGCGATATCTCGCCGGGAAACGGTCCGAGTCGAGCGTCAGGATCCTCGGCTCGGACCAGGTGATCTCGCCCTCGGCGTGCGCGCGCAGGGTCTCCTCCGCGATACGGACGACGTCCGCGGCGTTCAGGACCTGGTCGACTACGGGTTTAGAGAGATAGAGCAAGCTCACGAACGGCTCCTGACCGGTTTGCTGAGATCCTATCTGAAGAGCGCCCTGCCAGGCGCGGGCGGCAACAGGCGGAAGACACACGTTGAAGCCGCCGGGAGAATGAAGACGATCCGTGATCACCGAAGAGCCAGCGTGGTGAGTCGATGCTGTCCCAGCCACAGCGCGAGAGCGGGGCGGCCGGTTGACAGAGCGAGACAGCGCGCGGTCCTCCTCGGGATGGACAAGATCGCCGAAGGAGTGGACAACGACGATAACCGACACGGTCAGCATGGCACTGGGACAACTGGTGCGCAAGGTGGA
>JADZDV010000553.1 GCA_020850915.1 Chloroflexota bacterium
CCCCCTGAAGATCCGCGGCGGCACCGGCTCCCCCGTCCGCCCAATCGCCCTGGTGGGGTGAGGTCGAAGACCGGGAGACACGGTCGTCGCACGAGCTCCCGTATCATCCTCACATGATCCTGGTAACCAATGACGACGGTATCGACTCTGAAGGACTGGCAGCGTTGAATCAGGCGGTTGAGGCGCTCGGGCCGACGGTGGTGCTGGCGCCCAATCGCAACTGGACCGCCTCCGGACACACCAAGACCCTCGATCGTCCCCTGCGCGTCGTCCCCGTGAAGCTGACCGACGGCACACCCGGCTACGCCTGCGACGGCGCGCCGTCTGACTGCGTAGCGCTCGCCATGCTCGGCTACCTCGACGAGAAGCCGGACCTCGTGGTCGCGGGCATCAACAAGGGGCCGAACCTCGGCGGTGACGTGACCTATTCCGGCACCCTGGCGGCCGCCATGGAGGGCGTGGTCTTCGGCGTCCCGTCGATCGCCATCTCCCTCTGCGACTACTACGAGTGGGACTTCACCTACGCCGCGCAGTTTGCCGGGCAGCTCGTCGCGGACTGCCTGCGCACCGGGCTCGACGGCGACGTGCTGCTCAACGTCAATGTGCCGAGCCTGCCGGCCGATCGCATCCGCGGCCTCCAGGTGACGAAGCTGGGCAAGCGGATCTACGCCAGCCGCCTGTTGAAGCGGCAGGATCCCTTCGGCAAGGACTACTACTGGTTCGCTGGCGACGAGCCGACCGGTGCCCACGACGAGGGGACCGACATCCTGGCGGTCCACGAAGGGTACGTCTCGGTGACGCCGATCCTGATGGACCTGACTGACCACGGTCTGATCGAGAAGGTCCGCTCCTGGGTTCTCCGGCTGTGACCACCGCGCCGCCGCCCTCGCCCTCGCCTGCTCACCGCGCGGAGTGGCCGGTTCGGGAGATCCATTTCATCGTTCGCCGCGTATGTCTCGTGTGACCCGTCGTAGCGTTGCGGGCTGTGGCGGGAAGAACACTGGCCCTGGCTTGACCAGCGCGGCGCGATCTCCCCGTTTGGGTGCTCGGAGGCGGGGAGCCGAGGTCTCGACCGACGACGATGGCGCCGCGACAGGTTGGCCGATGGGCGGTGACGAACCGGGAGGTACCGTGGGTCGCGTCGCTCGGGTGCTGTCGATAGCAGGCGCTGTGCTGGCGCTGGCTGGTATGACGGTGTGGGGGAGTAGTCGAACGGCCGAGGCGGGGACGCCGCGTGTCGTGATCGTGGACAACGATTCGAAGATCGGGCAGCAGGGATTCGACGAGGATGCCGGGTACTTCGCATTCACGCCGTCGCACCTGGAGGTGGAGAAGGGTACGAAGGTCGTCTTCGACAATCCGACCGGCAACTTTCGCCCGCACGACGTCGTCTCGCTGGAGCGGGATGGTGGCTCGTTCGACACCAAGCTGGTGGCGGGTGCGAAGTTCGCTAGCTCGCCGACCCGTGAGACGCTCATCACCCCGGGCAACCAGTGGGTGCTCGATACCACTGAAATCCCGATTGGCCACTACGCGTACTACTGCTCGCTCCACCCCTGGATGGTCGGCTCCCTGACGGTGAGCGAGCCGGCGGCGCCGGCCGGGTCTGCCCCATAATCCCGCGTGGCTGCCGGGGCCCTCAGGCCGGCAGCCATGCGAACCGCTTCAGCGCACGGGCCGCTCACAGCGAGCGGCCTGCTGTTGTTCCACCTCATGCGGGCTGGCTCCTGGGAACGCCACGCCCTCGAATGGGCCGCCGCGTCAGTTAGCCCTCTGTACCGGTGTGCGCAGCCAGACAGCAGTCAATCGCTGAACGCCGTACGCTGAGTCTGATGAAACGCAACGAGGGGAGGCCGGACAATACGCCGCGGGGGCCTCGCGAGTGGACGCCTGGCTGGGCTCGAGACGCGAATAATCTGCATACGATCTTAATAAGCTTGCGGATCCATCTTGATTCAGTCTTCACAATCCGGCGGTCTAATGAGAGTAGGTCAGGGATGTTGAGTCTGGTCCCGCGTGGCGGGACGTGAACGCTCAACACATGAGGACCGAGGATCATGGCAGTCCGAACGCTCAGTCCACATTACTACATCGTCCCACCCTGGCTGGCCTGGAGTATCCGCCCGCTGCTGCGTTCCGTCGGCTACCGGTCGGAGGACAAGCGGGACCTGCGGCTCGACCTGTTGCGCGGGTTCTGCGTCTTCGCTATGGTGGTGGACCACATCGGCGGCGCCTCCTGGCTGTACGCGCTGACCGGCGGCAACACCTGGCTCATCTCCGCGGCGGAGGGCTTCGTCTTCCTCTCGGGTCTGACCATGGGCATGGTCTACGCGAGGAAGCTTGTCCGGAACGGCGCGCGGGCCTGCACCTGGGCGATGCTCCACCGCGCGGGCACTCTGTACGGCCTGACAGTCGCCCTGACGCTCCTGTTCGCCTTCCTGGAACGCTACACCACGGTCCAGCTCTGGACCGATCGGAGCTATGGTCTGGGTGTGGACGCGCTGCCCCAGCTGATCGTCGGCGCGCTGACGCTGCACTTCAGCTACCACGGCACCGACATCCTGGTCATGTACACCATGCTCGTGGCTGCCGCTCCTGCCGTGTTCTTCCTTCTGAGCGAGGGCAAGACGGTCCACGTGCTGGCCATCTCCTGGGGCATCTGGGCGCTGAGCGCTCTCTTCCCTGCGCAGGCCACCCTCACCTGGGACGTCGTGAACTCGGCGTACTTCCCGCTTTCCGCCTGGCAGGTGCTGTTCGTGAGCGGCCTGGTGCTCGGTTATCACCGCGAGGCGATCGCCAACTGGCTGAGCTGGTCACGGAAGGGGCTGGTTCGTGGCCTGGGGGCGCTGGACGTGGCGGCCCGGGTCCTGGCGGCGCCGATCGCGGCGCTGGTCGTCGTCACCGTGAGCCGCGTCACCGGCCTGGCCGCGGCGCTCGGCACGGTCTATCTGGAGGGGAGCCTCCAGGCGGAGCTGTTCACCAAGCCTGGCCTTGGCCCCGGTCGTCTAGCGCTCTTCTTCCTGGCGATCGCCCTTGCCTACGCCGTCCTGACGCTCTTCTGGAAGCCGGTCCAGCGGGCGCTCGGCTGGTTCCTGATCCCGCTGGGTCAGAACGCGCTCTACGGCTACACGATGCAGTTCGCGGCGATCCTGGCGCTCTACAATCTGTTCACAAGGTTTGGCGTCGGTAGCGAGGATCCGGCCTTCATGCTGGTCAACTCCCTCGCCCAGCTTGGCAGCGTGCTGGTGATCTGGCTGATGGTCCGCCGCCAGATCCTGTTCAAGCTCGTTCCACGCTAAGCATATCGCCCTGGCCCTCCGTCTCCGCGAACGCCCCTCAGGCTGCTAGGGGGCGTCTGGCTATCCATCGTTCTGACCGGTTAGTCGCTTGCCCCGGGACCACCCGGCCCATCACACTGACAGAGGACTACCCTCCTCTCGCCGGGGCCCTACCATGCCGAACGCGTTCTGCCGCCCCTCGTGGCCAGTTGTCCCCACCGTCGTCGCCTGCCTGCTCATGCTGGCGGTCGCTTTCTCCGGCCAGCCGCCGTCGGTCTCCGCGCAGGCGACCGACGCCGCGGACCCGACAACGCTCCGACTCGGCACTCGGCTCGTCACGGATCAGCTTGAGCAGCCGACCGCCATCGCCTACGCCGGTGACGGCAGCGGTCGGCTCTTCGTCGTGGAAAAGGCCGGCCGGATCGCTATCGTTCGCAACGGAGTGCGCCAGCAAACGCCCTTCCTGGACATCGGCAGCCTGGTTGGCTCACGCGGCTCCGAGCAGGGCCTGCTCGGATTGGCCTTCCACCCGTCCTTCGCCGAGAACGGGCAGTTCTTCGTGGACTACACCAACGTCGATGGCAATACGGTGGTGGCGCGCTTCTTCGTCTCGGACGATCCCGATCGCGCGGATCCTTCGAGCGGCCGCGAGATCCTCACCATCGCCCAGCCAGCACCCAACCCCACCGGTGGCAACCTGGTGTTTGGCCCGGACGGCTACCTCTGGATTGGCACGGGCGACGGCGGCGGTGGGGGCGACCGGTTCGGAAACAGCCAGAACCTCAACTCGCTGCTCGGCAAGATGCTGCGAATCGACGTGGACGGCCAATCGCCCTACGGTATTCCGCCTGACAACCCGTTCGTCGACGTGCCGGACGCGCGCCCGGAGATCTGGGCCTACGGCCTCCGCAACCCCTGGCGCTACTCCTTCGATCGCGCGACCCATGACCTGTACATCGCGGACGTCGGCCAGGGCGCCTGGGAGGAGATCGATGTGCAGCGAGCCGGCGAGGGCCGGGGGGCGACCTACGGCTGGCCGCGCATGGAGGGCGCCCACTGCTACCCGCCCGGCGCGCCGTGTGATGCGTCTGGCCTCGTCTTCCCGGTCGCGGAGTACGACCACGGCGCCGGTTGCTCGATCACGGGTGGCTACGTCTACCGCGTTGCGGCATTCCCCCAACTGTACGGCCTCTACGTGTACGGCGACTACTGCAGCGGTCGCCTCTGGGCCCTGGACGCACCTACCCCCGGCACCTGGCGGCGAACGCTGCTCCAGGCGAGTCGGTTGCAGCCCACTTCCTTCGGCGAAGACGAGTCCGGCGAGCTGTACCTCGTGAGCCAGCGAGACCACGCGCTCTACCAGCTCACCGCGGAGTAGCGCAGGGATGTTGAACCTCATCCCCGACGGCCGGGTGGTGGAGGGCGTTTCTGGCGAGACGATCGGCGCGCTTGCGTGACGCCGATCCGGTACGGCACGCGGGGGGAGCGGCCCGGCGTTCCGGTCGCTCGTCGGCACGCTAGACTTGGAGCAGGGGGACGGCGTTCAGCACGTCGTTGCCAGCCCGGTGCGCTGGCCGACGTTGTCCGGCGCCATGGGGGTGTCGGTCGGACGCCCCGGCCGCCCGCTGGTCCGGTCTTTGCCGGGATGCTGCAGAACTGGAGATCCCGAGGGGACGCGTGCATGCAGGAGTGGTTCAGGACGGTCGTCATCGAGCGGGTCGATCCGGAGATCGACAGCGGCCGCTACCCGGTCAAGCGCGTGGTTGGCGATGAGCTGACCGTCGAGGCGGACATCTTCAGAGAAGGTCACGACCTGCTGGCGGCGTTCGTGCGCTACCGCCAGGCCGGCGAGGCCGAGTGGCGCCAGGCGCCGATGTGGTTCGTCGACAATGACCGCTGGCGCGGCTCCTTCCGGCTCGAAGCCAACACGCGCTACCACTACACCATCGCCGCCTGCCCGGATGTGGCCCGGTCGTGGCTCAGCGACCTTCAGAAGAAGACCGCTGCCGGGGCGGACGTGGCGAGCGATCTGTTGGAGGGCGCGCGTCTGTTCCAGGAGCTGGCCGGGCGCGCTCCGAGCCCGGAGAGCGAGGCGCTGACCGCCGTGGCCGAACGGCTCGCGGCCACGCCCGTGCCGGAGGCTGCCATCGCGGTCGTGGACGATCCCGACCTGCTCGATCTGGCCCTGCACTCCCAGGACCCGGCCCTCACCACGACGTACGATCGCGAGCTGGAGGTGGTGGTCGATCGCCCGGCCGCGCGCTTCGCCGCCTGGTATGAGATCTTTCCCCGCTCGCAAGGCACCGATCCGATCCGGAGCGCGACCTTCGGCGAGGCGGAGGCCAGCCTGTCCCGCATCGCGGACATGGGCTTCGACGTGCTGTACCTCACGCCGATCCACCCGATCGGCCACACGAACCGCAAGGGGCCCAACAACACCCTCGCCGCCGGCCCGAACGACCCTGGCAGCCCTTACGCCATCGGCAGCGAGGCCGGCGGCCACACGGCGATCGAGCCGGCCCTGGGCACCTTCGAGGACTTCGACCACTTCCACACCGCCGCGCGGAAGCTCGGGCTGGAGCTGGCGCTGGACTTCGCCATCCAGGTCTCACCGGACCATCCCTGGGTCCGGGAGCATCCGGACTGGTTCTACAGCCGCCCTGACGGGACCATCAAGTACGCCGAGAACCCGCCCAAGACGTATGAGGACATTTATCCCCTCAACTTCTACGGCCCCTGCTGGCACGAGGTCTGGCACGCCCTGCGGGATGTCATCCTCTTCTGGGTGAAGCGCGGCGTGAAGATCTTCCGGGTGGATAACCCGCACACCAAGCCGCTGGACTTCTGGACCTGGCTCATCACCGAAGTGCAGCACGACCACCCGGACGTCATCTTCCTCTCGGAGGCGTTCACCCGCCCCAAGATGATGAAGGCGCTGGCTAAGGCGGGCTTCAGCCAGTCCTACACCTACGTCACCTGGCGCAACCAGAAGCAGGAGCTGGAGGAATATCTGACGGAGCTGTCGACCCCGCCGGTCTGCCAGTACTTCCGGGGTAA
>JADZDV010000554.1 GCA_020850915.1 Chloroflexota bacterium
ACCCCTGAACGCCAGGCTGCTAATCAGGCGCGGGATCCCCAGCGCGTCGAGATAGGCGAAGAACTCGTCGAGCAGGCCCGCCTCGCTCAACTCGTGGACCGCGTCGAGCTCCTCCCCGCCGTGCACCGCCTGCGCCACCCGCTGGTCGTCCCGCCGCGCCGTCTGCCACTCCAGCCGCCCAATCGCTCGCTCCCGCGCCTCGTCCGCGCTCTCCGTCCGCCTCGCCATCTCGTCCGCCTCCGTCCGCCAGGAGACGTACTCCCTGCGCGCGCGCTCCGTCAGCCCCCAGAGCCCTCGTGTGACAACCTTGTGACCCCGCTATCCCCCCGCCCTTCGGGCCACGCCTTATATCAAGAGATCAGTAGTGTTCCGCTGAACTCAGCAGACTACGGAGCTGCCAAGCGCATGGACGGGTAGTCTGCGGAGTATTGCGGAAATCTAGCGCGGGTGGACAAGCGTCCGACCCAGCCGTACCCTGAGAAGTCTCACCAACTCCTGGGACGGAGGGTCGGACGTGGGAGCGAGGCTCAGCCAGCGAACGAGGCGGCGCAAGCCGGCAGCGGTGAGTCACGACCGACGGCGAGCCGCGCAGGCGCGCGTGCGGGCGGCGCTGCGGGTTGAAACGCGAGCGGTGGTCAAGCGAAGCGTGGAGGCGGCGCTGCAGGCGGAGATCACGGCGCTGGTGGGGCGCGAGCGGTACGCGCGGCGCTCAACGGCCGCGCGGGCGACGACCGCGGCCCGGTGCTCGCGGTGCGGGGCGAACTGGTCGCGGCGGTTCTGGCGGGCTGGGAGTTATCCGCGGACGCTGCTGACGGTGGGCGCGGCGGTGGAGCCGCGGGTGCCGCGGTTGGCCTGCCGGTGCGGCGGGACGGTGCCGCTGGAGTTTGCGCTGCTGGGGCGCTACGAGCGCGGCTGGGGGGACCTGCAGGAGCGGGCGCGGGAGCTGGCCGGGCTGTGTCTGTCGCTGGAGGACAGCCGGGTGGTGCTGGGGTGGCAGAGCGGCCAGGTGGTGGCGGCCAGCACGCTGAACGGCTGGGTGCAGCAGGCGGCGGGGCTGGCCGAGGCGCCGCGGGCCGGGCCGCTGGAGCAGGTGCCCGCGGTGGTGCTGCTGGACGGGATCTGGGTCACGCTGCTGGAGCCGACCGGCGCCTGGGTCACCGACCACCAGGGGCGGCGGCGCGAGCGGCGGAAGCGCGTCAAGCGGGTGCTGCTGGTGGCCTACGGGGTCGACCCGGCGAGCGGGGCGCACTGGGTGCTGGACTGGGAGCGGGCCAGCGGGGAGGACGAGGCGAGCTGGCGGCGGGTGCTGGAGCGGCTGCTGGAGCGGGGGCTGCGGACCGACGCCGGGCTGGAGCTGGTCATCCACGACCGGGGCAGCGGCCTGGAGGCGGCCCTGGAGCAGGTCCACTTCGGGCCGGGCCTGCTCCGCCAGCGGTGCGTGTTCCATCTGCTGAAGAACCTGCGCGACGCGGTGCGGGGCGAGGGGCTCGACCGGGCCGGGCGGCGCGAGCGCCGGCGAGCGCTGTTGGACGAGGCGGCAGCCATCTGGCAGCCGACCGAGCGGGCCGAGGTGCTGCGCCGGCGGGCCGCGTTCTGCGAGCGCTGGGGGGAGCTGGAACCAGTCGCGGTCGCAACGCTGGAGCGGACGTTTGGCCAGACGCTGGCGTACCTGGAGGCGCTGGAGCGGGGCCGGGAGCGCGGGGAGCGCTGGGCCGCCCGGTATCTCCGGACCACCAGCCTGCTGGAGCGACTCAACCGGGCCATTCGCCAGAAGGCGCGCCAGGTCGGAGCGTTCCAGGCAACACGCGGCCCGGAGGCCGGGCTCGCCTTGGTGCTGGCCCATCGGGGCCGCTGCGCCCCCGAAGCCAGGCCGGCTCAGGCTGGCCGCACCGACGCGTGGACCGACGACCTCGAAGCCTGCTTGCTCCCCCGGTGATCCCAACCAGTATTTCCGCAATCCGGCGCACACTATCCATGGAAAAACGTATGCCGTGTCGAGGTGTATCCTTGGAACAGACAGCCAGGAAACCAGGTAGTCAGGAAGTGGGGGCGTGGATCCATGGGCGAGTGGCTGGACGACGTGGCGCGAGCGATGGCACGGGGTGCCACGCGCAAGGAGTTTCTGAAGCTGCTGGGAGCCTCGGCGGTTGGCCTGGTTGTCACGCGGCCCGCTGAGGTGGAGGCCAAGGAGAAGCGCCCCAAAGTCTGCTTCAAGGGTGGCCCGCCCTGCGAGCGCTGCTGCTTCGGCGCCGTGGGGACCTGCACCACCAGCGACGACGACGCGCTCTGCGGCAGTGGCGGCAAGAGATGCCAGAACTGTCTCGTGGACAAGCTGAACTGCATCAACGGGCAGTGCGTGTGCACCGTGTTCGGGAACTGCCAGGGCTGCTGCGACGGCGACAAGTGCAAGGACGGCACCAGTGACAAAGCCTGCGGCAAGAACGGCTCGGTTTGCGCCCGGTGCGCGAAGGACGAGGAGTGTAAAGACGGCGAGTGCGTGCCGAAGCCGTGCAACGTCTTCACCTGTAGGAAGGGCTGCTGCTCGATTGGCGAGGATCGCTGCGTGCCCGGCACGGCCGACAACAACTGCGGCTTCCTGTCGGGCACGACCTGCAACGATTGCACGGCGCAGAACAAGAAGTGCTGCGAGCGGATCTGCACCGATGTAAGGACCAGCAACACCGACTGCGGCCGGTGCGGCCACGCCTGTAAGACCGACGAGACCTGCGTTAACGGGCAGTGCTGCCCGTCGGGTGCCGTCTGCGGCAGCGGCGCGAGCGCCACGTGCTGCTTCTTCGGGACGTGTGTGAATGGCACCTGTCAGGGTGGCGTCTGCACGACGGATGACGACTGCAGGATCGCCGAGTGCGCCTGTCACTGCGACAGCGGCTACGTCGGCACCTGCGGCACTGGCAACGCGAATGACCGCGCCTTCGTCTGCTTCGAGGGCCGCTGCTGCCTCTCCGAGGCCCAGTCTTGCTGCTGTGACTGATGTCGCGTTGATCGGGGGCTGAGGCCAGCGCAGGGCTGTTTCGTCTCGAGGAGCGAGCCGAGACGACCAGAGCGATCGCGGCGCGTGGGCGGGCCGCGTACGTAGACAGAGCCGGGGCGATGGCTGTGGTGCCGGTCTGGTGGAGCAGGCGCAGCACGACGTCGCCCAAGCCGGCCAGCACCTCGGGGCCGGCGGCGCCCCGGAACTGGCCGCGGTCTTTCCTCCGCCCCCTCTTGGCTCCGATCCTACCTCAGTCGCCAGCTCGAGATGAATAGCCCTGGGCCGAGCAACGTGCAGCGGTTCGCCAAGCAAGAAGTCGTTGGTCCTGGTTGACCGGGGATTGGCCTCCAGCAGCTCCGTCCCGCGGTCGTTGGACGGGATGGCTGAGCTCCGATCGGCTGGCATGAGAATGAGCGCCAGCGCGGCGAGCAGCTCCCACCTCCGTTCAGGCACCAGCGGCTAGGCCAGGGACTCGCCGAATGTCCACTCCAGCGGCGATCGGGGCTGACCCTCGAGCCCGCCGCCGCTCGCGGTTGCGCGACGCGAACGGCGGCCGGCCTACCAGCGCCGCGTCGGCTATCGCGCTGCCATCGCCGCCTCGTCCACCCCTCCCCCCAGGGTGTTGTGGGATCCCCCAATGTACGGTCGAGGTGAACGTCCGCCTGCCCCACCTCCGGATTCCGGCGGACGTCCGTAGACGACCCGAGCAGGTCCGCCAGCATCACCTCACCTGGAGGAGGCAGAGGGGGACCACGGCTGACCCCTCCGCGAGGGGCGAGGGGGCGGAGTGGAGTGGAGTGGAGTGGAGTGGAGTGGACTTTCGCTGGACACGCTGGGCATCAGGTGATGGTCCCCCCTCGCGAGGTCGCCCATGACAGTCCACTGACTACTCGACAACGCCACAGTGTCGCTGGTTCGGACAGCGTACACTGAGCGCGATGCGGGCCGAACGGGAGGCGCTCTACGCGCTGGTGGCGCGGATACCTTACGGTCGAGTCACGACCTACGGTTGGCTGGCGTACGCTGTCGGGATGCCGCGGGGTGCCCGCCAGGTCGGACGCTGGCTCGCCCGAACGCCCACCGACCTTGCGCTCCCCGCCCACCGCGTGATCCGCCACGACGGCTCGATGGCGGGCGGAGACGTCTTCGGCGGCGCCGAAGCTCAGCTCGCGCTGCTGGCAGCGGAAGGTGTTCCCCCCGGGGAGGACGGTCGAATCGACCTGGATCGGTTCTGCTGGCCCTCGTCGGCGGTCAGGCCTCCTCCGCGAGTCAGCAAGCCGAGTCTGCTGGCCCACCGCGCGCGAGCCGCGCAGCAACCGAAACGCAGTGGGTCCGTTTAACACCGCGGTAACGGGTCGTCGTTCGACCTGCCGTGCCGGGGGGACGCGGAGCCGAGCCCACACCGGGAGGTCCACTTGAGGCGTAGGTCAGGCGTCATCCTATCAGCCACCCTGCTCGTTGCCGTCGCCATGACGGCCCTGGACGTCGGCAGCGTGAGCGTTCCGGCGGCGTTTGCCGCGAAGGGCCCCTACACAGCGGCAAGCCCAGAGTACGGCCTGAGCGTCTTCGCGTTCGGGAATCCCAGAACCAGCGACCGCGATCTGGACAAGATCACCGCGCTTCGATTCGGCTGGCAGAAGAGCACGTTTCAGTGGCGAGCGATCGAGGGTGCCTGCAAGGGCTGCTTCGATTGGTCGGAGGCCGACCGGGTGGTGGCCGCCTCCAAGGCTCGCGGCTTGAAGATCATCGGCCGCCTCGACTTCCAGCCGGGCTGGGCGCGCGCCGACGGCGCGTACAACGGCCCGCCGGACAACTACCAGGACTATGCCGACTTCGTTTACGCGTTCGTCTCGCGCTACGGCACCGACTCCGGCATCGGGACGGTGCAGGCGATCGAGATCTGGAACGAGGTGAACCTCAACCGCGAGTGGGGCAATTCGACGATCAGCCAGCAGACGGCCGCCGACTATGTGCGCCTGCTCAGCATGGCTTACGACGCCGCCAAGGGCGCGGACCCGTCGGTCACCGTGCTGGCGGCCGGCCTCTCGCCGACCGGTGTCGGCGACGGCAATGCGCAGCCCGACGACGTCTATCTCCAGTGGATGTACGACGCCGGCGCCAAGGGCAAGTTCGACCACATGTCGGCGAACGCGAACGTGCAGTGTCCCTGTGTGGACGCCGCGCCTGGCAGCGTGCCAGGTTTCGAGCACCCGTCGTTCTATTTCCGACGGGTGGAACAGCTTCACCAGATCATGGCGGACAATGGCGATGACGCCAAGCAGATCTGGCTCATGGAGTTCGGCTGGACCACGGACAAGATCCACCCCGGCTACTCCTGGTACGCCACGGACGAGACGAGCAAGTCCAGCCTGATCGTCAACGCGTTCAAGTACGCCAAGCAGGCCTGGTCTCCCTGGATCGGGGTCATGACGCTCTGGACGATCGCTGATCCGAACTGGGGAGCCCAGGACGAGCAGGTCTGGTGGGCGGTGACCAATCCAAACGGAACAAACCGGCCCGCGTACGATCGGTTGCTCCAGGCCCGGAACTCCGGCGAGCTGCCCTGATCTGGCGCGTTCCGCCGGATCTCCGCTGCTCCGCCGCAGCCGCGCAAGCACGAGAGGAGCAGGCCTCAGGTGCCTGCTCCTCTCGTCTGGCGGCTCGTCCGGCAGCGCCCAACGCTCGCGTCTGCCGAGGGTCAATCAGGCACGGCAGCACAGCGCTATCACAATCTCGCGTGGGATCCAGCGGATCACCCGAGGAGGGTCGTAGTGAGCAGCACTGCAACTTGACAATACGAGCATTCCGCGGGTCTAATGGCGCAGCGCAGAATCCGAGGGTGCGACCACGGCTCGATCCCCCTTCGCCTACCGGGATTTCGACGACGAGTTCGACGACGATGCGCGCGTTTTCCCACCGGAGCGCGTCGTTCCGTTTCGATCGCGAAGCCAAGCGATTCGCCGGCTCGCATCGGTCGCCACGGACGACGAGACCGTGCAGCCGATTCCCAGAGCGCCCGCCAGGGCGCGGAGCCGCCAGTCCTCGACTGCCGACCCGCGCCGACTGGCCACCGTGTTCGGCCTGATTGCCGCGGTGGCGGTCATGGCCTGGTTCGTCCCCCGCATGCAGCAAGCCACCGAGAAGCGGGTGGAGGCCCCCCCAGCGACGGCGCAGGTTGTCCCCGCCGCGAAACCCACCGTGCCGCAGCCTCCTGCCCCTACACCACCGGCTCAGCGCCCGGGTGAGGGACCACTTCGCTCCAGCGTGAAGATTGTCGAGCCGACGTACACCGTTGTCGCCGGTGAGACGCTCGGCTCGATTGCGAGGAAGCTAAACACGACGGTCGAGGCACTGCAAGGCATCAACAACCTGGCCGATCGAAACGTTCTCTCCGTCGGCCAGAAGCTCGTCGTCCCCAGCCAGTAACCGGGATCAGCGACTCTCAGCCGCTCGTCCTGCATCGCAACGACGTGCGCGCTGTGCGACAACACAACCACGTCAACGACATAACGCTTGTCTCACAAGCTTCGCCGAGTGGGGATATTCCCGTTGACCGGCCTGTCCGGCATCCCTAGAATCGAGAGCGCCCCCGAACGGCTTCCCTGGAGATCGCTTGCCCCGTCACAGCCGCGTACGCAGCGCCGAAACGGCTCGGACAGCGACCGCGCTCGCGTCGCCACTGCTCCGTAAGCGAAACGCCGGTCGACCGGTGCTTTCCTGGCAACGTATCTGGGCCGGCCTGGCCTGCGTCCTCGTGATCGCGATGCTCCTGACGACGGCGTGGCGCCTGGCAAACGTGGGACTGGAGACGCTCAACCAGTCGCGGTACCAGCGTCCCAGCCTCGCCGAGCTACCACCCGTGCCAATGCCTCAGGCCCACGAGGACGCGGGCCTCGAATCAGCCGTGCGCCAGGTCGGCCTGCCAAGCGGGACCATCGCTCTCTCAGTACGCAACCTGACCACTGGCGCGACCGCCTCGCAGAACGGCGCCCGGACGTTTCACGCCGCGAGCCTGGCGAAGCTCCCGATCCTGGTGGAGGTCTACCGCCAGCACCGGTTGCGGCAATTCAACTGGGACGATCAGCTCACGGTCACCCGGGAAGACTGGGCGGACGGGTCTGGCGTGCTCCAAGCTCGCGTGGGCGACAGCCTCAAGATTCGCGAGCTCGTACAGCTTCTGATCGAGCATAGCGACAACATCGCGGCTAATATGCTGCTCAACCTGGTTGGCGCCGCGAAGGTCAATCAGACGGTGGAGTCCATGGGACTCCGCCAGACTCGGGTCCCCGCTCGCGGCGAGAATGCGATCCCGACCACCAGCGCGGACGACATGGCGTTGCTGCTCGCGACAGTCGCGGATGGCAAGCTGATCGATCCTGCAACGTCCGAGGAGATCGTCGGGCTGCTCGAGATGAAGCAGGATCAATCCTGGCTTGCGGCTGGCATACCGTGGTGGGCGAAGCTGGCGCACAAGTGGGGCGACGTACCAAACAGCCGGCACGACGCGGGCATCGTCTTCACCCCGCACAACCGCTACGCGCTGGCCGTGCTCACCGAGGGCGACAACGCAAACCTCGCGGCCGAGCGCATCGGGCTGGCCAGCAAGCTCGTATTTGACTACTTTGAGAACGGAGCCCAGCTCCGAGCGCCGGCTGCTCAATAAAGCTAGTCAGACGTACGGATTGCCCACCGTCGCCTGAATGATATCCAGCACCTCGGTGACGTCGAACGGCTTGCCGAGCAGGTACGCCACCTTCCTCCGCATACCGGCTGGCAGGATCTGAGTGAACGCCGAGACGACGACAATCGGGATCTCCCGAGTCTCCGGGTCGCTCTTCAGGCGTTCCAGGACCGCGTGTCCGTCCACCGTTGGAAGCGCGAGATCCAGCGTAATCAGGTGCGGCTTCAACCGCTTCGCCATGCGAATCGCGCTGGCCCCATCGTACGCTGGCTCAGCCTGATACCCTCGATCGCGAAGAAGCTCCACCAGCAAGGAGCTGACCGCCTCGTCGTCCTCGACTACCAGCACGAGTCGATCGGCTCTCGGATTGGGCGTCACACGCGGCGGGTCGTCATGGAACGACAGCTCAGAGCGGCTTTCGGATGATCGTGCCATTCGCCCTCCGCGAGCATTATCTCACCCGCCTGTGCCAGTGTAAACCAGTTCGCTGTGGCGTGAGCTCCCCGGGATCAGCGCGTCCACAGGACCGCGGCGCGGGTTGCACTTCGATCCAGATGGCCGCGGGTCACCTGCCTGGCCGTCTGGCTCTCGGGCAGCAGGCCTGGCTGGAGCGCGGGGCCTGCTGCCCGAGAGCGGTGCGACGTCGGACCGGGCGGCCAGAGGCCGAAGCGGCCGCGCGAGCGTCCCCGCTGGATCCTTTGCCGCTCACACGATTTCGTCCCCTCTGCACTTCGCGTTTGGTCCGCTGGTCCAGGACACTGTATTCGCCCGCCGTCACCAACGGGGTTGACCTGAGTAAACGGCCAGTTACGCCAGGCTGGGGTCGTCCTCGCTTGACGCCATTGGCCTGGCAGTCCGTGAGACCACGATAGCATCCGCGTCGCGTCCTGGCGCACCGCGCCCACCGGAACATCCCGTGCAGCCTGCTATCGCGGCGCTCGGGACATTCAGCCGGTTACTCGGTCGCCCGGAGAAAGACGCCGCGCTCGTCCTGGTCCAGCACCACGTTGAGACCGACGCCTTCGAGCGCATCGACGAAGGCTGAGAAGCCTGGGTGGTCGCTCCGAATCAGCTCCTTCGGACCGTCGTCGTCCGTGATGACGTCCACCCCAGGCCGAATGATCACGGCGTGAAGGTCTTCCTCAATCGTGTAGTCGTCGGTGTAATCGAACTGTCCACCTGGCCGGATGGTGGCCTTGTTCTGCTCTCGGCCCGCCACCAGAGCCCGCTCAACCCGCTCTCGTAGACTCACGAGCAACTCCCTCATCCCAGGTTTGGCTGCGCGCTTTATAGCTAGTCTCGGCGCCATTGACGGTGACTTCCCCGCGGGACCGCGGTCCGGTCGGGGATGTCTGGTGACGAAAGAACCGGACGATGCTGCTACTGGATCGTCCAGCCACCATCAACGAGCACAAGCTGCCCAGTCACCATGTCTGAGGCCGGACTGCTCAGGTACACCACTGCGCCGGCTACGTCTTCCGGGGTGCAGAACCGACCGGCCGGAATCCTGGCCAGGAGATCCTGGGACCACGCCTCCTCCGTCCACAACGCACGTGCTCCACCAGTCTCGGTTGCCGCTGGTCCGACCGCGTTCACCTGAACGTTGTACGGCGCCAGATCGAGGGCGAGCGCGCGAGTCAGCAGCAGCACCCCTCCCTTGCTCGCGCAGTAGGGCGAGCGGTCTCTCGCGCCGACCACCGAGTAGGTCGATCCCATCATGACGATCTTTCCGCTGCCGCGCCCCACCATGCCGTGTGCCACGGCCTGGGCGCAGAAGAAGGGACCCTTGAGGTTCGTGTCTATGACCCGATCCCAGGTGGCCTCAGTGACCTCGAACAGGCCACCAGGCGCCATCGCCCCAGCGTTGTTCACCAGGATGTCGATGCGTCCGAAGGTGTCCTCGCACCATTGCACCATGCCCTGGACCTCCGCCACCCGGCTAACATCTGAGACGAAGACCTCCGCCCGACGCCCCCGTTCACGGAGCTGCTGGGCGAGCGTTTCCAGCTCGGACCGGGTCCGGCTCGCAAGCGCCAGATCTGCGCCTGCTTCGGCCATGGCGAGGGCCACGGCTCGCCCGATGCCACGCCCAGCGCCGGTCACCAATGCTATCTTGCCGTCTAGGTCAAGGCCAGCGAAGGCCATTTTCACTCCCTGGCGGCTTGACGCCGCGGCCAACCCGAGCGCTGGCGCCAATCAGCCACCTGCATGATCTGAGCGAGCCAGCAGCCGCGGTTGCTTTACGGGCTCTAGTCCCCAGGCTCCTCGCCGTAGGACTCCTGGCTCGCGCTATCGTACAGCAGTCGCCCGGTTCGTGTGTCTCGTTAGCCCCTCCGGGATGTGACCGAAAGATGCCGCGGGTGGGCCGGTGGGCGGAGATCCTGCCCTGGAAAGGGCAGGATGCGCCGGCCGGCATTACTGCCCGGGCCAGGTTGGCAGCACGTCCAACACGACGACGTCACCACGTCTCGGGCAGGCGTGTTCCCGAAGTCGTCAGGTTCTGGCACCACGCCCGGAGTGATCTCATTCCGCTGTTGGCAGAGACCACCCTTCGCGCGTCCCGGCGGAACGGGTAGCATGGGTACACTGTGATCGAAGCGAGGTGACCACCATGCCGAGTCGTCCGCCGGTCGTTGACGTACACCATCACTGGGTTCCCCAGGCTCACATCAACACGATCGAACGGTTCCTCCGCGAGGGCGAGTCGCTGGCACGCGAGGGCGGAATCCTGAAGATCCTCTGCAATGGCCAGCAGGTCCACATGTTTGACGAGCAGAGCGTCGGCCGGATGGAGGCGCACCTCGCGGACATGGACGCCGCCGGTGTAGACGTGGCGATCTGGTCGCTTGCCATCTGGCTGGAGTGGCTGGACCTGGCCTCCGCGCGCGAGGCGAACGATGACATGGCTGAGATCCAGCGTCGGAGCAATGGACGGGTTGTCGGCCTGGCGCACGTGCCGCCATTCGAGGAGGGGTCCATCCAGGAGCTGGAGCGCTGTGTTCGAGAGCTGGGCCTGCGAGGCGTGAACCTGACGACGCACTGGCGGGGCGTCTACCCGGACAACCCCCTCATTCGGCCATATTTCCGGAAGATCGCGGAGCTGGACGTCCCGGTGGTCTTCCACGCCGCCGCCATCGCCGGCGCCTTCCCCCAGATCGACTCAGATGGGACCCAGTTCGGCCGGGTCATGGACATGACGTATATCGTCGTTCGTCTGCTCCTCGGCGGGCTGCTCGAGGAGCTCCCAACGCTGCGGGTGATCGTTCCGCAGATGGGTGGCAGCTTCTGGGCGATCAAGCGTCGCATCGGCCTGGGCATCTGGGAAAATGCTCTCACTCGCAAGGCGCACCTGCTGGAGCGCATCTGGTTCGATACCGCGCCGGGTGTCTGGGAGGGGGGCGAAGTGGACTTCGCGATCCGAAACCTCGGCCCCGACCGGATGATGCTGGGGAGCGACTACCCGGTCCACAAGGATTGGATGGCGCGCTGCGTGCAGAACGTCCGCGGCGCCCAGGTCTCGCAGGCGGAGCGAGAAGCGGTGCTGGGCGGCAACGCGGCGGCGCTGTTTGGGCTGTAGCGGCGCGGCGCGGGCTGCTGGGGCTCCATCACCCACCCCACGCCGGGGCAACACAAGGCCCCAATTCAAGTGTGAATCGGGGCTGCCGGTGCCGAAGAGGGGATTCGAACCCCTACGGGTTTTACCCCAACGGTTTTTGAGATCGACCCGTTCGTTCCAGAGACGTCCACAACTGCCCACTTTCGTCCGTTTCAGGGAAGAACGGGAAGGATAACTCTGTACTCGTCCCCGCTCGTCCAGCAGCGTCCATGCTGATTGGGGTCAAGATTGGGGTCAAGATTGGGGTCACATCGGGGGGTCAGGGGCGCCCCCACGAAGGCGCCCGCCGTTCCGCTCAGACGCCGCTCAGACGCACTACGGCGCGATTCTGGCGGGGTTCCCCTGTGGGTGGGGCTACTCGTACCCAGCGCTGCGCCGGGCCGCCAGGGCCGAGGCCTGTGCCTCGCTGCATCGATCCCCGATCTGCGTCCGCTTGTAGTGCGCCTTCGCGATCTCCAGGCCGTCGATGATGTTGTCAACGTCGTCTTCGGCCAAGCGCCGCACCGCCGGGCTCGTGTCGGGGCGCTCGATCAAGCGGAGCAGCCGCCGCGCCTGCGAGTACTTTTCGTACAGACGGGGGTTATCATCGAACCAATGTCGTTCAGACATGGGAACTACCTCAGGAGCGCGAGCAACCGCGGCCGGCTGTTCGCGAGTCGTGGCCCGGCGAACGCCGACGCCAAGGTCGGAGAGTTGGGGCCGGCCGTCCGGCCGCCCGTCCGGCCGGACCAGTTGAGGTACTGCTCACGAATGCTGAAGAGCACGTCGCGGCGCTCGACGCGGTCATCCACGAGGCGCACGGTCGCCCGCGGGAAGTTGCCCGCGGGCGCGATACACACATCATCGAGTTGCTCGAACCGCTCGATCTCACAGACCAGCTCGCCATCGATGCGCCGCCAGTGCTGGCAGGCGGGACTTAACAGGTATCGCATGCTCGACGCGGTCATCCGTTCGGCCTGCATGTCCAGGAGCGCTTGCCGCGCCATCGCATCGGAACGGATCCGCGCGGCGAACCACAAACCGACCGCGTCCTCGCCCAGCACCAAGCTGCCGTCATCCGTCGAGGCGAACATCCGTCTATCGTCGTGCCCGACATTGGCGGTCACGTGGCCGTAGCCGCGCGCTACGCGCTCCAGGGCGTGCGAGAACGCCCCAGGCCGCACGAGAGCGCGGTAGGCGCCCCGTGACGGGTCGGTCTTGGGGTGCGAGAGCGTATGGAACACGCTGGCGTAGCCGACGACGCGCACCTTCATCCCCCGCGGCGATTGAGCCACCGCGCCCGCGCCAGGGCGAGCCGCTCGTCGTCCTCCGCGTCCAGGGGCGCCATGCCCAGCGCGGCGCCGTCGGCGGTCTCGACGTCGCCGCGCAGCTCGGCGGGGATGCCCGGCTCGTAACGCCAGAACGCCTCGAGCGGGACGTTCGGCCGCGACCACGGCTCCGAGAGCAAGACGTCGCGGTGCGCCTCATAGAAGGCGCGGTCGTCGGCGCTGGCGCCGCCGG
>JADZDV010000555.1 GCA_020850915.1 Chloroflexota bacterium
ATACACGCTGGACGACGTCCAGGTGCTCTTCCTGGATAGCCCGGGCGAGCCGCTCGTGGATGTCCTGGCCGCGCTGCACACGACGGCGGCGTACCGCGCCGCGCAGTTTCAGCGCGATCCCATAACGCTGCGCGCTGCCATCACGGATCGCGGCGTCGACCTTGATGGCGACGGCCGCTTCAATCTCCTTCGGGTCTCCGTACCGGTCAACGTCGTCACTGCCGGGCAGTACCAGTACAGCGCTACCCTGGCCGGACCCGACGGCCAGGAGGTCGCCGCCGTGGCGGACACCGTGTCCCTTACTGCCGGTGACAACACGCTGTCGCTCGATTTCAACGGCTACACGCTGCGCGACCCCGGCTTCTCGGCCGGGCCGCTCACGCTCGCCGGCCTCTCCCTCGAACAGGTCTCGGCGCCTTCGCGCGCGCTGCGTCTTGCCGCCGCCTACACGACCGACTCTTATAGCTCATCGCAGTTCGACCGCGTCACCACTCTGACCGCCTCATCGTCCGACTCGACCGCTGGCACGGTCGGCATCCTACCTCTCAGAAGTGGTGGCCGTTACGACGACAGCTTGGTCGTGAGTGTTGGCGCCTTACCTGCCAGTGGCTTTGCCTTCGTGCGCTGGACCGAGCATGGAACGACGGCCAGCACGTCGAATCCATTTAGCTTCACCCTCAGCTCCGATCGTTCGCTCGTCGCCGAGTTTCAAGTCGCACCAGCAGCGTCGGTGACTCCTACGGCCACACCTTCCGAGAGCCCTACGCCTACGCCGACGGAATCCCCCGGTCCATCACCAAGCCCAACGTTCACGCTGGTGGCCTCACCAACCTCCACAGTCACGCCCGCCGACACAACTACTCCGACTCCCACACAGACTGCAACGCCCACGCCCTCCGCGACGCGGACGATCCCGCCAACCGCTACGGCCACGCCGTCACCAACACTCGAGCCCACCGCGACCGCCACGCCCACGCTGGCGCCGTACGCACCACCGCACCCGCTCCGCGCGAAGGCGCTGGACAGCCTGGACGTCCTCGTCACCTGGCAGGACGTGTCGTCGGCGGAGACCGGCTTCCGGATCCAGCGGGCAGAGCGAAAGAACGGCGTGCCGGGCAAGTACGTTCTGGTGGCCAACGTGCCGCCCAACACCACCGGCTACACCCAGAAGCTCAGGAAAGCGCCCGCGGATGGATGCTACCGGGTGCTGGGGCTGAACGGCACGACGCTCACCGCGGCGGACGGCGAGGTGTGCGTCAAGACACAGACGGCCCCGAGAGCGCTCCTGCCCAAGAGAGGCGCCAAGAGGGTCAGTCTGACGCCGCAGCTCACCTGGAGAGCGGTGACCGGCGCAGCCCTCTACGAGCTGCAGATCAGCCGGATTGCCAGCTTCAACTTGCCGGACGATATCACGGTCATCACGACCGGCACGCAGCACACGCTCATCCAGGCGCTGGCGCCAAACACCAGGTACTACTGGCGACTTCGGACGCGCAGCGCGGATCCCGATCCAGATCTCAGTAGCTGGTCGACCGCCTTTAACTTCACCACGGTGGCCACCGCCGCGCCGCCCCAGGAGGGCGAACCCGCGCCTGGGCCGAGCAGCACGGAGTAACCGCGATCGCGCTGTCCCGGATGGCGTGGGCTCTGGCTCGCTGGTGAGACTCAGCGTTTGGGATTCGGTCCTGGCCGGAGCGTTGGACGCCGGCCACTGGGCAAGAACAGCCCCCCGGCGCCGTTCGCGCCGGGGGTTCCACTCCGCCGAGGAGCCAAACTGCCGGACCGCCTAAAAGGCGGCCTGGCGAGCGTCCGGCGGGCTCAGAGGTCGCCGTCGGCCGTGCCGCAAACTGTCTCGACGATCAGGCGGGTGACGATGTACCCCCGAAGCTACCTTGATCGACTGGAATCGTCCAGAACCTTGACGAGCACCGCCTGATCGTGTTCTAAATCACATACTGGGATGTATACGATGAGAGAAATCATGACTCCCGAGCAGGTTGCGGACTACCTGCAGCTCAGCCCGGATTACGTCTATCGCCTGATCCGTAGCCACCAGCTGGCTGCCTCGAAGATCGGGCGAGCCTACCGTATCCCGAAGGAAGACGTGGACAGCTTCCTGTTGGCGCGTAGCACCAGGCCACAGGTCCGGGAGCGTCTGTTCAGGCGAGTGCTCACCATTGCGGAGCGCAACCCGGATGTCAGCTCTGACGATGTCCTGGAAGAGCTGGAAGCCATGGATGAGGAAAGGAAGCGGCTCCCGGTTTCACGAGGATGATCCGGGCGGTTGTCGATGTCAACGTCCTGCTCTCTGCCATCCTCGGTCCACTAGGCTTCTCGCGTCGGGTGCTTCTCGCCTGGGAAGCGAACCGCTCCGTCGCCATCGCCTCGGAAGGAATCTACACCGAGCTCGAGCAGAAGCTCGCGCTGCCCCGCATTAGTCGGCGCTTCAACGTTCGGAATCCGGACGATGCGATCTGGCTCCAGGGCCTGCTGCGCACCCAGGCAGAGTTGATCCTCGTCCCGCTGGCCGACCGGCCCCATGTCACCGGCGATCCGGAAGATGACTACGTCCTGGCGACGGGGCGTCTTGCTCGCGCGGACTACCTGGTCACGGGCGATCACGGGCTGCTGGCACTCGAGCAGTATGCAACGATGCAGATCGTGACTCCCAGGCAGTTCATGGAGTTGCTCGACTCGCGCTCTTCATCGGCGGACTAGGGGTCCGCCCTCGCGCAGGAAAACCCCCGGCGCATTTCGCGCCGGGGGCGAAACCCTCGGGAGGGGAGCCAGGATGCCAGGCCGCCCCACAGGCGGCCTGGCGAGCGTCAGGCGGGCTCAGAGGTCGCCGTCGGCGGTGCCGCAGACCGTCTCGATGATCAAGCGGGTGACGATGTAGGGGTCCATGTTGGCGTTGGGGCGCCGGTCCTCGATGTAGCCCTTCCGGTCCTGGGCCACCTGCCACGGAATGCGGACCGAGGCGCCGCGGTGCGAGACGCCGTAGGAGAACTCGCGGTACGAGGCCGTCTCGTGCTTGCCGGTGAGGCGCTCCTCGATGCCGTAGCCGTAGTTCGCGATGTGCAGGGCGGCGCGCTTGCCAAGCGCCTCGGCGGCCGCGATGCAGGCGTCGTAGTCCTGGCGCATCTCCTTCGTGGAGAAGTTCGTGTGGCAGCCCGCGCCGTTCCAGTCGCCCTTGACCGGCTTGGGGTCGAGGCGCACCGAGACGAAGTTGCCGGAGCTGGTGGGGAAGTCCTCGGCGGTGCGGTACAGCAGCCAGCGCGCCACCCAGAGCTGATCGGCGACTTCCGGCGCGGCGACCGGGCCGACCTGGAACTCCCACTGGCCGGGCATCACTTCGGCGTTGATGCCGGAGATCTTGAGGCCCGCCTTCAGGCAGTTCTCCAGGTGCGCCTCGACCACCGGGCGACCAAACACCTCGTCCGCGCCGACGCCGCAGTAGTAGCCACCCTGGGGAGCGGGAAAGCCGTTGTCCGGCCAGCCCAGCGGCTTGATGCCATCGAAGAACGTGTACTCCTGCTCCAGCCCGAACCAGGTGTCGTGCTTGGCGTACTTCTCCGCGATCGCCCGGCAGGCGGCCCGGGTGTTGGTCGGGTGCGGCTCGCCGTTGACCAGGAAGACCTCGCACATCACCAGCTTGTGCGGCTCGCCGCGGATCGGGTCGTCGCAGACGAAGACCGGCTTGAGCACGCAGTCCGAGCGGTCACCCGTCGCCTGCTGCGTGCTGGAGCCGTCAAAGCCCCAGATCGGTGGCTGCTGGCCGATCGGCACGACCTTGCCCTTGGAGCGCAGCTTGTGAGTCGGCTCGGTGCCATCAACCCAGATGTATTCCGCCTTGTAGTAGTCGTACTTCTCTGGCACGCTTGTGTCCTCTCCTCTCCCCTGAGCGTTCGATCCCGGCGATCGAGCCCTGATCCCGATCGTTCCTCAGCCCCGGCCTCAGCCCCGGCCTCAGTCCTGGGCGTAGCCGGTGGAGCGTTCGTTCAGCTCCGAGCACTCGGCACACCAGAACTCCGTCGCCTCGAGCCGGTAGCCGGGCAGGCTCGAGACCACGCGCCCGTCATAGTTCCAGACGTCCTGCTCGCGGTCGGTGAGGCGCCGTCGGCACGCCGTGCACCGGGGAGCGCACACCTCGTGGAAGGTCAGGTCCAGCAGCCGGACCGGCTGCGCTCCCGCGCCGACCGGCCCGAAGCAGCGCGAGCAGACGATGGTAGAGCTCAGCACGGCAGCCTCCCGTCACACCCGATCCCAGCAGTCACGGGACTTGAAGGGATAGTACGGGCGTGCAAAGCGCACGAGGTACGGCAACAGTGCCCGAAGATTGCCGACCGCGATTGTGCTCCGTGCACAATGCGCCGCCTGGCTATACTGCCCGCATGCCAAAGTACGAAGCGCTCGCCGCCCACCTGGCCGGCCTGCCGCACGGCCAGCGGCGCGTGACGCTCGGTTTCAAGACGATTGAAAAGATCCTCGGGGAGCCGCTGCCGCCCTCGGCGTTCAAGTATGACGCCTGGTGGTTCGGTGGTCCGGCGCCGGTCGGCCCGGCGAAGGCCTGGCGTGACCAGGTCCAGGAGCAGGCCTGGCGCAAGGCCGGCTGGGCGGTGGACGACGTGGACCTGCTGCTGCGCGTGGTCGCCTTCCGCCGCCTCGCGGGCTACTGAGCCAGAGCTAAGGTGATACTCGCGGACGCTGCTCGCAAACCATACAGATCCCGCCTTGGCTTTGGTTTGCTCCCAGAGGCGCCATGTGCCGGAGCCTGCACACCGGACAGCGCCGCGTAGGCGGCTCTTCATGCCGGTGCCACACGGACGAGAGCCATGACGAGTGGCAGGTCTGCCGCCGCTCCTTCAGCGCCGAGTCGCTGGCCAAACTCAACAAGGAGGAGCCGACCAAACCGCCGGCCTTACTGGCGGCCGGCTGAGCGGGGCGGCCTGTGGAGCTGTGGACAACGCTTCGCGTTGCCGCACAGCCCCACAGGCCCGACGACGACGAGGACCACGCACCCCAACGTACACACTTGACGGGACTCTACCCGCGCCGATGGAGCTCCTTCAGGGCGCAACGCTTCGGTTCAGCGCGCGCAGGCGACCTCCGTCGAGCAGGTAGCCCCGCCGTCCGGGGAATTGCGCGAGGAGCTGCGCATTCCGCTCAGGCCCCAGATCGTGCGCGTAGACAACCGGGCCGTCCAGGAGTGGACTGTTGGCCGCGAAGACCGAGCTGTATGCCTGCCAGCCCGAGGCGCGATCGGAGACGAAGACAACCGCGTTCTGCAGACCAGCGCGTTGGACGAGGCTGAGCCGGCCGCGGTCTACCCCGTTGTAGCCATGGCTCGTGCGCAGCTCCCGGGGCAGGTACAACGCGGCGTTGTACACCAGGACGCCTGCGAGAAAGAGCGCGGCCACTACGCTCGCTCCCAGGGTCGGCTGTCGTCGACTCACCGCGCCAGTTGCCGTGGTGGCGAGCGCAGCGAAGCCTCGCGCAGTGAGCAGGGCCAGGGCGCCGCTTGCCTCGTAGGCGTAGCGTGGGCCATGGATCGTACCGGGAAACCACCAGAACACGTAGACGACAGTCGTCATGACCGCTACTGCCGCCAACTGCCAGTCGGACGCCGAGCGCGATGGGCGGAGCAGAGCGATCAGCGCCGGGCAGAGCGTCAAGTAGACCGGCCAACCGAACAGGTAACTGTTCAATTCGAGCAGGTTGGCCCACAGGTTCGCGAGTCCCAGGGCGAGGTCGTGGCCGCCAAGATTGCCAGTATCCGGGCCGAACCCCAGACGATCGAAGCTCCAGTACAGCGTCATCGTATTGACCAGCGGATCACCCGTCAGCGACCAGTTGTAGACCAGCCAGCCGGCCAGCGGGACCGCGAGCCCCGCTCCCTCCAGGATAGCCACGACCACCAGCCTCCGGACGTTGCCACGGAGCTGCCCGATCAGGTCCAGGCCGTGGGGCAGGGCCAGGGCGAGCGCCGTGAGCGGGCGGGTCATCGCCAGCAGGCCAAGCGCCAGTCCAGCGAGCAGGCTCCAGCCTGGACCCCCCTGGCGAACTCGGGCGCTCGCCGCGAGCACAGCCATGACCAGAAAGAGCGAGAACGGGTGTCCCATCATCGAGCCGGACATGAAGAGGAAGAATGGCGACACAACCAGCAGCCCCGCGGCGAGCAGCCCGACGCCGCGATCGTACGCGCGGCGCCCCACGTCATAGGTCAGGAGAATGGTCAGAGCTGCCAGCAACGGGCCGGTCACCCACGCCTGGCCTGCCAGGACGCCCGGCAAGAGGCTCAGAGCCGCGCCCGGGGCGTACTTGCTGAACCAGCGCCCGTCGAGCAGGATGAGGTGCTGATGATCGAAGAACTCGGGCAACGGGGGCGCGGGAACCCAGGTTCTGCCAAGGGCGAGGATTTTGGCTTGAAAGAGGTACGCCACGGAATCGGTGACGTGGGGAATGCCTTCAAAGACAGTGCTGGCGATGAAGGCGGTCGCCCCAAGGCCGGCGAGCACGAGTATCCCGAGGCCCCATCGCGCTGGTGGCGACCGGTGTGTGAGCCGGCGAGGGAGAAGCTCCGCGGCCAGACCAGCGACCGCCAGCATGGTCAGCGCCCAGAGCCAGGATCGACAGACTTCCCGGGCCAGGCGTCGGATCATGCTCACTGTCGTCGGTCGATAAGCGTACTCGCCACCGGCGATCTGCCGCTCGATCCGGCCGTTGACCATCTCCGCCAGCAGCAGGTGGCGATGTTCGGGGCGCACCTCAACCAGCAAGCCTTCACGGGGCGCGTCTGACCCGATCAAGACGCGAACCATGGTGCTGGGACGGAGCAGCTCGACCTCGATGAGACTGTCGCCAGCATCAACGCTGGCGACCGGTAGCCAGGTTTCGTGCGCCTCCTGCACAGCCTGGAGCACGCCGGCACGCTGACTCAGAGCGCGAGCGTTGCCGCGAGCCTCTAACAGACTCACACCGGCTCGGAGATTCGCCTGCGGCACCAGGAGCGGGCGTCTCAGAATGTCTGGCAGCGGTTCGAGCAGTGGCGCCTGGCTCGCACGACGGGCAATCTGCTCGGCCGCCTGCACCAGGACAAGACCGCTCACGGCTCTTGAACCTACGGTCAGGTCCGTACGAGCGATCTGAACTCGAACGTCGTCTTTCGTGAGGCCGACCGTCAAGACCTCGCGCTCGGCGGCGGCCCACAGGTAGATCCCCAGCACTCCCAGATTGATCAGCAGGAACGCCCGGAGGGTGCCTCTTGACCGACACGTGCTGACAGCAAGCAGCAGAATCCCGAACGATGCGCCGAGCCCCAATCGCCAGCCACC
>JADZDV010000556.1 GCA_020850915.1 Chloroflexota bacterium
CAGCGCGCGGCCCGCCTCCCATCGCCCTCGCGGTACCGGGGGCAATGGACGCCAGGGGCGGGAGCTCGCGGTCGTCGATCTCCTCGATGTCCAGGAAGTACTCGCCGTTCTCTTGCCTGATGAGCTTAAGACTCCGGTTGGCGTGCTCCAGCAGCTCCAGGTGATGTCGCTCCCCCAGCCGCTGGAGGACAGCCTGCAGGATGCTGTTCGCCGCCCGCGTCGCGTTCTCAGGCGTCCGCCTCAGCCCTGTGCGCTCGCCCAGCTCAACCTGCGCGATCCGGCCGAGGCCAACGCTGGCATAGGTATCCAGCAAGATGCCCGTCTCGACAGCCTCGCCGCTGAAGAACGGAATGCTCGTGAGGATCTGGCGCCGCCCGCCGAACTCAGCCGTCAGCGGCTGGATCAGTCCCGAAAGATCCGGCACCAGCAGGTTCAGCAGGGGACGGATCAGCAGCTCGGTGACCGGACCGCCGCCAGTCCGACGCTGGCCATCGTCATCCTCCGCGGGCTGGTGGTAGAAGCCCTTCACAAGCTCCAGGTTTGGATGGCTCAACAGGGCGCCGACCATCCCGTACATCGCTCGCGGGTGGTGACGACTGGCAGGGTTGATCCAGATCAGCAGGTCGTCCTGCACCACGTGCAGGCTCTTCCAGAGCGCCACGCCCTTGCCTCGTGCGCTGGTGACTCCCGGCAGAATAGCGTCCGCCCGCTCGACGCGGGCGCCGTGCTCCTTCGCGATCGCTGGCGTTCCGTCTGTCGAGCCCCGATCGACGACCACGATGTCGTCAAGCAGCGGAAACTCCTGCTGGAGGAGGCCGCTCGCTGCTTTGATCGCGCCGACGATGGTCTCGGCCGCGTTCAGGGTCGGGAGTACCAGCCCGATCTTCAGCCCGCGCTGCCGTTTGAGGTCGACGAGCCGCCCGATGTCAGAGAACTCCCGGTAAGAGAAGGTGTTCTCCGCAAACCACTTGTCGACTCTCTCAGAGAGGAGCGCCGGCGCCCGCGATCCGGTCGCCACGCGCTGTCCGCCCGCCTTCACGATCGCGAGCGACCGCCCTGTGACACGTGCGATTCGCTGGGCCACCGGCCCAATCGGAGAGACTTCGCCGGGCCGCCCGGTCGCACCGACAATCACCAGGTCCTGGCCGGCAGCTTCCCCCAGAATCGCCTGCTCAGCGCTACCGACCGCCTGGACGAGCCGAGTCAGCGGCGCCACCCGGGCGACGGCGGCGCGGATCACGCAAGCATGCTTGTCCGGGCTCTCCGCGCCTCTGGCGGTTGCGTGCAGAACGGTCAGGCCAGCCCCACGCCCGCCGGTCAACTGCGCCCCCAGCTCGACCGCCAGGTCGCTGTTCGGCCCGCCGCGAACGGCGACGAGAACGCGTCTCCCCTCGAACGGCTGGATCATGCGCGCCACGAGAACGTCGCAGGGTGGCGCGATGAGCAGGCGGTCGGTCAGTTCACCATAGACCCGGTCCGGCCGGCGGGTGAAGCCCTTCCAGGGCAACAGCACCAGGTTCGCGCCCGTCTCTGCGACGGCCTCCACGATGCCCGAGAACACGTCCGGCGCCACTCGGACCAGCGCGCTCAGCTCTCGCCCCCGGCCCGCCTCGGAGGCAGCGAGCATGGCGCGATAGCTCCGCGCCAGCGGCAGGGCGCGGGTGAACGAGGCGGACTCGCCGACTTCGACGACGCTGAGGATCTGAAGCTGGCCGCCAGGTCCGTCAGCCAGCGCTGCACCCAGGTCGAGCAGGGCCGGCGCGAGTGAGGGTGTAAGCAGCGGAACGAGCACGCGCCGACCAGCAGCCCGCGTGCGCCCGCTCGCCATGACGACGACGGTGTCGTCAAATGGAGCCATCTGCAAAACCTGTCCTTCGTGGGAGAAAACGGCGAGGCCAGTCGGTCGAGGGGACCTCAGGTCATGACCTGGCCGCCGGCGACGTCCAGAGTGATCCCGGTGATCCAGCTCGCCGCGTCGCTCGCGAGGAAACACACCGCGGCCGCGTGGTCTTCAGCCGATCCGAGCCGGCGGAGCGGCAAGGTCTGGGCCAGCGAGGCGTAATACTCCGGCGGCCGCTTCATACCGGAGGGCTTGGGCGTCGTGCCGGGCGCAATCGCGTTCACGGTAATCCCGTGCGGTCCCAGCTCCGCCGCTTGCTGGCGCGTCAGCGCGATGATACCGCCCTTGGACGCCCCGTAATTGGCCGCCGCGTTCGGCACGCCAATTCGGCCAACCACCGACGAGAGGTTGATGATCCGCCCCCATCTGCGCTCCATCATGCTGCGCGCGACGGCACGTGCGCACAGGAACGCCGTATCGAGGTTGTCAGAAAGGATCATCCGCCACTCGTCGAGGGAAAGCTCCCAGAACGGCGCCGCGCGGGTCCAGCCGCCGGCGTTGTTGACCAGGATGTCCACCGGGCCAAGCTCGCGGACGATCTCCGCGAACAGCCGTTCAACTGCCTCCTCAGACCGCAGGTCCGCGCAACGCGCCATCGCCTCGGAGCCCGCGGCTCGGATCTCCACCGCGACCGCCTCGGCGCCCGCCGGGTTGCTCCGTCCGATGACCGCGACCTTACAACCCTGGTCCCCCAGGGCGCGCGCCATCGCGGCCCCCAGGTTCTGACTTCCGCCGGTGACGACGGCGACCTTGCCCCGCAGCTCATCGTACGTATATGGCACAGCCATGCGCACCTACCTCAGGCTTACGTTCGATCAATCAATCGCACCCCGAGCCTGGCCGCCTCGGAGCCCCACGCTCAAGGTCCTAGGTGAAGACGACCCGCTCGAAATCGGGCGCTCGCTCGGGAGACCATTCCCGCGCGTGCGCCCCGCCCGACTGCTGTCATGCCGCTCCGTCGACGTGCACGACGTGCGCCGTTGGTTCCGCTCGTCGGCGGCGTTGCGACCTCGGAAGTGTACCCCAGGTCAGTCTCGACGCCCGACGTGGTGGGTCTCATCTCGTACAATCGGCTAGCGAGCGCTTCGCTGGCACACCTGGAGGACAGCATGGCAGATCTCGGACTCTTCTTCCTCCGCCTGGTCATCGGCGGCCTCTTCATGGCCCACGGGTACCCGAAGCTCCTCGGCGGCCGCGAGAAGCCGCTGCCCGCGGCGGCGCGGCGCGTCCTGGGCGAGGGCTACATGCTGCACTGGAACCGCGGCGTGAGCGGGACGGGCGAGTCATTCGCGAACATGGGCGTGCCAGCGCCGCGCAGCATGGCGGTGATCGCCGGGTTCACTCAGTTCCTTGGCGGCCTCGGCGTTCTGCTCGGCTGGCAGACGCGTCTCGCGGCGCTCGCCATCGCGGCCAACATGGCCACGGCGACCTTCATCAAGGCCAGAGGTGGCCCGACCGGCAGCGGCGGTGTGGTCGGCCCAGGAGGCTGTGAGTTTCAGCTCACGCTGCTCGCAGCCTCGACGGCGCTCGCGCTCGTGGGTCCGGGAGAGTTCTCGGTAGACGGACGGTAGCCTCCGCCAGCCGGCGACGCTCACAGTCGTTGCCTCAGGGATCGGCGCGCGCCTTGTCGATGAGCGGCTTGGCAGACTGGATCGGCCGCACCAGACTGATCTTGCTCACCGTCTCCTGCGAGACAATGCCGGCCGTCGGCACGCCGATCAGCTCGCCTTTCTGATTCAGGGCGGCCCCGCCGCTGTTGCCAGGGCTCACTTCGGAATCCGTCTTCCAGAAGCCGCGCTGCTGGTCGATGCCGGACACGATCCCCCGCGTCACCGTGATGCTGTCACCCCCGAGGCCCGGATAGCCGACGATCACCAGCGGATCGTCGATCCGCACGGTCTCCGAGCTGCCCACGTCCAGCGGCTCGATTGACAGCGGACCTCTGAGGGGCGAACGGTCCAGCTCGCCGCTGATCTTCAGCAGCGCGAGGTCCTGGTCTCGCAGCACGTCCACGACCTTCGCTCGATAGCGCGGCTTGGCTACGCCACCCTCCGTCGGCGGGATGGCGACAATGCCCTCGCCGTTGTTCAGCAGGTTCCGCTTCGCATCGTCCAGAACGACATGGGCGTTGGTGAGGATGTACCCGCTCCGAGTCAGCAGGCTCCCTGAGCCCAGTGCTGCCTCCTGAGTGTTCGGAATTGGGATGATCACCTGCACGACGGCACCCTTCAGCGCCCGATCAACGCCTGGGTTGCGCCCGGTGGCCACCGTCGGCGGGGTCGTCGGCGAGGGGGTCGGCGGCGCCACGGTGGCTGTGGCTGCCCGCGTCGCGGTCGGCGTCACCAGTCCCAGCAGGCCGAGACCCGGCGTGGGAGCGCCGGCGGGTGTTGCCGTGGCGACCTTTGTCGCGGCTACCACGGCCGCCGTTGGCGTGGGCGTCGCGGAGCCGCCACCGCCGACTTTTCCGGAGAGAAACCCATAGATCAGCACGCCGCCGATCAGGAGCGTGGCGAAGGCGATCAGGGGCGCGGCGCGTGAGGATCCGGAGCCGCTTGTCGAGCTGCTCGGATACGACGGCGCGGCGCTCCCATACCCTTGCGCTGCGCCACCGTAGGCCGGCGCGGCAGCCGGCGTCTGGGGGTACGTTGGCTGCTCGGCAGGCGGCGGAGCGTACGCCTGCCGAGCAGCC
>JADZDV010000557.1 GCA_020850915.1 Chloroflexota bacterium
GACGGACGCAGCGCCTGAATGATGTCCCACACCTCACGGTCGTACATGTAGACGCCGATCACGGCGTACGGGGAACGCGGGAACCGCGGCTTCTCCTGAATGAAAAGAATCCGGTCGTTCTCGATGATCGGTACGCCGTAGGCCTCAGGATTGGCCACCTCGCGCAGAAGGATCCGAGCGCCCCGCTCCTGGCTCCGAAAGTTGTCCACGTATGGCGCGAGCGACTCACCCAGGATGTTGTCGCCGAGGATCACCACGCACTTGTCGCCGTCGATGAAGTCGGTTGCCAGACCCAGCGCCTCCGCGATGCCACCTGGACGCTCCTGGTAGGTGTAGTGGAGCCAGCTTAGGCCAAACTCCTTGCCGCTTCCCAGCAGCCGCAGGAATTCGCCGGCGTGATTGCCGCCGGTGACGATCATGACCTCGCGAATACCCGCCGCCGCGAGCGCTTGAATCGGGTAGTAGATCATCGGCTTGTCGTAGACCGGCAGCAGGTGCTTGTTGGTAATACGGGTCAAGTCGCGCAGTCGCGAGCCCGTGCCTCCCGCCAGAATAACTCCCTTCATGGCGATCCGTCTCTCCTCCCCCGGGCTCAGTGACCGGTGTAGTAGCGCGCCATCTCCTTGTCGATGGCCGCGTTGTTCAGAACGGCGCCGACGACGCGCGCGCCGGCTGTCTTCAGTTGCTCACGCGCGCGCTGCGCGAGATCTCGACGCGTCCGCCGCGCGCTGACAACGAGGAGCACGCCATCCACTCTGGTAGCGAGGATGGTCGCGTCGCTGACGGCGGCTAACGGCGGCGAATCCAACAACACGATATCCGCTTCGCCCTTCAAGCGATCCAGGAGCCTGCTAACGCGCGCCGATGCCAGCAGCTCTGCCGGGTTGGGCGGTGGGGTGCCAGCCGACAGCAAGCGCAGCGTGGGCAGCGGCCCGGACTGGAGCGGAGGGTTGGCGCGTTCGTCCAGGAGAGCGTCAGAGAAGCCGGGCGACCGCTGCGCGCCGAACACCTCGTGCAGACGCGGCTGTCGCAGGTCGGCGTCAATGACGATCACGCGCTGCCCCGCGTCCGCGAGCACCACCGCCAGATTTGCCACCACCGTCGTCTTGCCGTCGCGCGGGCCCGCGCTGGTCACCAGCAGCGTCTGGACAGGTTTATCGAGCCCCACGAACTCCAGATTGGTCCGTAACAGCCGATACGCCTCCGCCGCCGCTGAGCGTGGGCTGGTGACGGTGACCAGCCCGGGTGTGAACGCATCGCCCGCTCGGGGTGCGCCAAGCAGCCGTGAGAGTCGTGCACGCAACGCGGTCAGGAAACCAGGCGCGGCCGAGCGGCTAGAGTGGTGCGTCAACGCTCATCCTCTGCGATCTCCAGCGCTTCGAGGTACAGCGACGAAGGGAATCCAGCCCAGCGTCGTCAAACCAAGCTCCTCGTCGATCTGTCTCGCGGTCTTCACGGTATCGTCCAGGTACTCTAGGCCAAACGCCAGCACGAGGCCAGCGCAGAGGCCGAGAATCGTCGCGGCCAGTACCGCTACTCTCGGCTGCGGGTAGACCTGCACCGCGCTGCTGGGACGATCCAGCAGCTCGACGTTCAGTCGCTCCGCCTGTGGCAGGCCAAGGTTTCTCGCCGAATGCTGCTCAACGAACACCTCGCCAAACCCCGCGGCGATCTGCTCGGCCCGCGCCGGGTCTGTGTCTTCCGCGTCGATCTGGACGTAGCCCTGGTCGATGATCCCTTCCGCCTTGATCATGCCGAGCAGCCGATCAGCCCCCAGGTCCAGTCGACGCCGCTGGTCGACTTCTCTGGCGATCTCAGTGACCTTCACTCGCTGCGCAATCTGGCGAAGCTGCTTCTCCACTGTCAATTGCTGACCGAGGTCGGCCTTGCCAGGCGTCACCAGCAGCTTGACGCTCGAGCGGTACACCGGCCGCTGGAAGCGCGTCACACCGTAGGCAGTCGCCACGGCGACGACTGTGGCGAGTGCGATGACCCACCATCGCTTGAGGACGACGGACAGGTACACCCCGTACGGCAACGCGGCCTACCTCTCGCTCCACAGCCGCTGCGAAACGCCGGGCGGACTATAGGCGCGCGCAACTTTGCCTGTCAACCGCGAGTTCTTCCCTGGCTGCGCGACGGCTGAGCACGCCGCCCTCCGCTCGCTGGCTGCCACTCGGTCGCCTGTCGCCAGCCCACAGCTCATCGGGCAGCCAGACGCCGCGAGCGGGGCACTTCACCCAGGACCGGCAGCTCGAGCAGCCGCTCGGCGTCCTGACGGTCCCTGATCGTCCGGTCCAGGAAATCCAGCAGGAACGCCAGCGCAATGCCCAGGGAAAGCCCGACGAGGGTCCGCAGCAGGACGTCTCCCACCACGCCGCCGGCCGACGTCCCGCGGGTGACCGTCGCCGAGTTGATCACCCTGACCGCGCCGTTCTGCGCCTGGAGCTGCGCGAAGTAGTCCTTCATCTTCGTGTTCAAGGTGCGCTCGTACGCCTCGCCGATCTCACCGATCGCGTTGCGGTCGGCGCCGCAGATGGCAATGTCAATCTCGCGGTGCGTCTTCTTGGTACGGGTCGCGGAGACGATCAGGCCGGGGTCAATACTGTGCCCGACCTCCGCCGCGACGTCGCGAGCGAACGCCTCGCTGCGCAGCACCTCAGACAGGTCGTCGGCCAGGTATTCTGAGGCCACCCACGCGTAATACGTGTCGTAACGATAGCGGTCGCCGCTCGGCCCGATGCCCGCGGCGCTCACCGGCTCGGGCACCAGGCTCACCGAGAGCTGAAGCTTGGAGCACCAGGCATTCGGGCCTCGCAAGGCAAGAAATGCCGAGACGAGCATGGCGCCGAGTCCGCACAGCGCCACGAGCCAGAGCCGGCGACGCACGATGTTCCAGTATTCGTGAAGCTGCAAGAGACGCCTCCCGGCCGGCCCCGATCTTACCCGACTCTCATCAGACTCGTCCGTCGGCGAACGTCGGTTTCGATACGAGCTCGTCCACTGCCCGCGCGATCTCGGCGCTGAAGACCGCGCGGTCGAACCGCGCGGCATGCGCGGCAATCCGAGCCGGGTCGATCGCCAGCCGCTCCAGGCGCTCGATCGCCGCGGCCAGCGTGGCCACCTCCTGACGCGCGAAGAGGACGCCCGTCTCGTCGTCGACCACCGTGTCCAGCGCGCCACCCGCGGCGAACGCGACGACCGGTCGCCCGGCCGCCTGGGCCTCGACGGGTGCGATGCCGAAATCCTCCTCACCGGGGAAGAGAAAAGCCCGACAGCCCTTCAATAGCTCCACCACCTCGGCATCAGGTACTCGACCGAGGAACTCGATGTTCGGTTGAGCCGCCCGCTCAAGCGCCTCGCGGTCGCGGCCGCTGCCCGCGATCTTGAGCGGCAGGCCCAGACGGTTGAACGTCTCCACCACCAGGTCGATGCGCTTGTATGGGACCAGGCGTGAGACAACGAGGTAATAGTCGCCCGGTGGTCGGTCGTTCGTGAACCTGGACGTGTCAACTGGCGGGTAGATTACCGCGGCCTCGCGCCCGTAGTACTTTCGAATCCTCGCTGAGACGGCGTTGGAGATGGCGATGAAGCAGTCAACGCGTTGGGAGCTCGTAACGTCCCACACGCGCAGGGCGGTCATGGCAGGCGGCAGTCCAAGTCTGGCCCAGCGCCCGAAGCGTTCGCGCTCGACATAATCGCGGTAGCGCCACGCCCAGCGCATCGGCGTCAGACAGTAGCAGAGATGTTTCGTCTCCGGCGGCGTCACGATGCCTTTGGCCCAAGCGCTGCTGTTGCTCAGCACGACATCGTACCCACTAAAGTCAAACGTCTCGAAGGCGACGGGATAGCAAGGCAGGTACAATTGGTGATGGCGGGTCACGCCCGGGAGCGACTGCATGAAGCTCGTTCGGATGTCCCACGATCGGTAGAAGTCGGGCAAGAGGTCCGGCGCGTACATGGAGGTGTAGACCGGAGCCTCGGGGAACAGATCGTGAAGCGCCTCCAGGACGCGCTCCGCGCCGCCGTACTGGTTGAGGTAGTCATGGACCAGGGCGAGTCGCATCGTCGGCTAGAACGCCCCGCTCCCGAGCAGAACGGCCGGCATGGTCCGGATGAGGATGCTCGCGTCCAGACTGAGCGACCAGTTCTGAATGTACGTTAGATCCAGCACCACCATCTCTTCAAAGCTCAACTCGCTTCGACCACTCACCTGCCACAGACCGGTCATGCCAGGCGGCGCATGGAGCCGCCTCATCTGCCACTCTTCGTACTGCTGGACTTCGGCCGGCAGGGCCGGGCGTGGTCCGACGAGGCTCATCTCGCCACGCATGACATTGAACAACTGGGGCAGCTCGTCCAGGCTGAACTTGCGGAGCATCCGTCCCACCGGCGTGATGCGTGGGTCCTCCTTCAGCTTGAAGAGGGGACCGTCGGCCATGTTCCGCGCCAGAAAGCGCTCGCGGTCAGCGTGGGCGTTCTCATACATCGAGCGGAACTTGAACATCGTGAACGTCTCACCGTTCCGGCCAACGCGAGTCTGGCGGAAGATGACTGAGCCGCGCGACGTCAGCTTGATCGCAACCGCGATGATGGCCATGGGGATGGCGGCGACCAGGACCAGCAGGGCGCCGAGCACGAGGTCGAGGGCCCGTTTCTGAACGGCCTGCCAGCCAATGATTGAGACCTCTTTCAGGTCGATCAGTGGGATGCCGCTCATCGTGTCGAGGTCCACTCGACTGATACTCATCTCGAAGACGTCTGGCACGATCTTGAAGCGCACGCCCGCCTGCCGACAATGGTCGACAATCCGGAGCAGGACATCGTGCGAGGCCGTCGGCAAGGCCACGATCACCTGGTCGATTCGCTCGGAACCGCAGACCGTGTCGATCGCGTCCACAGGTCCCAGAAAGCGGAACCGACCGAAGTCTGAGTCGCGGTCGCTCGCCAGGAAACCCACTACCTGGAGACCGAGATGAGGCTGGGCCGCCAGGCTCTGCATGACCATTCGACCGAGGGTGTCCTCGCCCACCACCAGCACCCGCTCGACAGCAAGCCCACGGCGGTGCATCACCCCGGTCAGCATCTGGACCAGCAGGCGCCCTCCAGACACCAAGAGTGTAGCGAAGACCCAGACGTACAGGAACGTCAAGCGCGAGTTCGCTTCCCAGCGATAGAGTTGAGCCGTCCACGAGACGGCCGCCACGCCAAATGCCGTCCGGACAGCCAGGTTTGCCCAGTCATTGAACAGGAACGACGGCTGCTGGCGTCGGTAGAGCGCGCCGAGGAAGGAGACCAGCACGAGCAGTCCGGAGAGAACGAGCGCCAGCGGGAAGTACTTTGTGTCATACCCGACGAAGTTTTCCGGCTCGAGGTCACCGCCGAGCAGCTTGACATACCTCATGTACCAGGCGGCGTAAAACGCGAGATGGATGGCGATCAGGTCGGAGAGCACCATCAGCAACGGGCTGACCAGCGAGCCTCGACCGCGCGGTCCCGGGGACGCGACGGCAAAAGGCGTCGGCGCCAGCGGCCGCTCCGGGGAGACCGTGGCTCCGCGCGCCTCCGCGGCAGTCACACGCATCGAGGGGGGATCGTTCTGGATCAGAGGCGCCTCACCGTTCGCTCAGCAGATCGTCGTAGACCGCGAGAGTCTGCCGGGCCATGCGCTGCCAGGAGAAGGACGCGGCCTGGACCGGACCGGCTTCAGACATTGTGGTGCGCCACTCCTCGTCCCCAAGGCCACGCCGGATCGCTTCGGCCAGCCCGTGCTCGTCGAGCGGGTCGACGAGCAACCCGGCCTGCCCCACCACCTCGGGGAGCGACGCCGCGTTCGACACGACAACCGGCGTTCCGCACGCCAGTGCCTCCAGCGGCGGCAGACCAAACCCCTCGTACAGGCTGGGATAGACAAACAGACTGGCGGCATTGTACCAGAGCGGCTGTTCCGCGGCCGGGACGAAGCCCGGGACGAGCACCGACGTCTCAATTCCGTGAC
>JADZDV010000558.1 GCA_020850915.1 Chloroflexota bacterium
CACGCGCCTGCTCGGCGGGTCTTACTCCGGTTGCTAGTCTCCTCCTGCGTGATCCCTCGCAGGCTCGTGATGACAGGTGACTCTTGGACTGGCGGCGACACTCCCTAAAGCAGGTGACGGACACCCCGTTCGCTCGGGGTGCGACCGACTTGTGTTGGAACGGCCGTTGGAGGGGCGCTGCTTGGAGCCTGTCTCAGAATTCGAGAACCGCACAGTTTTCGGGGCTTCGGTTGCCCAGGCGCCCCGGCCAAACGGGAACTCGAAGTGGCAGGAGCTGCCATTCTGAGACAGGCTGCTTGCTGCGCCCGTGCCACATCGGAGACGACTGTATCGGGGCCAGCGGGCGCGGCAAGCAGCGCCCCTACCTGTCTGTCGACCACGCTGCAACATTGTTCGGGCGCACCCGTTCGCTCGGTTAGCTGGGCGCGGAGGCGACTGCTATGCTATGCTAACGTCAGAGACGCCGGCTCGCGGCTCCTGGCGGCGGCGTCACTTATTGGCTGCTGGCCCAGTGGCGGGAGTACAGTTCCAGCGAGCGACGCCTCCGCGGTGACCGCGGATGAGGCTGGCGTCGCGAACCGTTTGACGACGCTCATTGGGTGTGGCTCGCACGCTCCTTCGGGGATGTGATCGGCATCCTGTCACGGATTGGCGCGAGTGTGCGCGTGCCGCGGGACGCGTGCGTTGGCATCGATGAGACTCGGATCCAGGGAGTAGGCATGCAGGTGCTCCTCCGCGAAGGGGAATCCTTCGAGGAAATGTTCCGCCGTTTCAAGCGCGGCGTTGAGACTGCCGGTATTTTGCGCGAGTACAAGAAGAAGCAGCGGTTCAAGCCGAACCACGAGATTCGACGGGAGAAGGTCCAGGCCGCGCTCCGACGGCGACGCCGCAGCGCGAAGCAGGATCGTTGATGGCGGCCGGACGGCCGTACGGTCGTGGTGAGCAGGCCCGCGGCGGGTTCGGTGGACAGCGCGCTCGGGGGCAGCGCGTGGCGCAACGTGTCTGGGAATGTCCCCGCTGCGGCCGAACGCGGCCGCACAGTATGGTTGAGGCGCGCGCCCCGATCTGTCGACAGGATCTCGCCGAGATGCGCGTGGTGACCATCAACGTCTTCGTTCGAACGCCGAACCAGAACCGCGGCCGATCCCGCTATCAAGGCTACTGAGCGGCGCCAGACCAGTCCGGGGGCGTGCGTGGCACGCCCTCTTTTCGTGCCGGCCTGTCAGCGCCGTGATGCGCCGCGGCGCGCGTTCCCGCGATGATCGGAACGCTCTCTGCCCGAAGCCCCAGCGTCTCGTCCTGACGAAGGGGCAACAGGGACAGGAGAAGCTGGACGAGAGCATCCTCGCTCGGAGGCCTTCTTCACGGCCCCGAGTGTCGGCGCATGCCGGCAAGACCCGGCTCACAGGCGGAGCGCGAGGAGCGGGATCTCCATCTCCTCGGGGGCCAGCGCCCCGTGATTGCCGTAGAACGGTATGACCGGCCGTTGCGGATCGAACACGTAGACCAGTTGGTGCTCCCCGATAGGGAGCAGTATCAGATCGCCCGCCCGGCGGCGGGCTGCAACGGTCGGTGCGCCGAGTCCGAACCAGCCGCGAGCAAAGGCCTCGTCGCTCGGGATGACCGCGGCCTGGCCAGCCAGTTCGCGCTGGATGTAGGATCTCACGGCGTCGATGCGCCCGGGTTTGACGTGCAGGTATGACATTCGACGCTCGCCTGACGGCGGCGAGAGCAGCTCGTCCAGCAGTCGCGGGTGCTGGTCCAGGCGAATGGTCAGCGCAGGGTCCGTGTGCAGATGCCCGTGATCGGCGGTCAGGATCAGCAGCACGTCGCCCCGCCGCTCCAACCGCTCGACGCCGCGACCGAGAAGAAAATCGACCACCGCGACTTCCTCAGTCTGCTCGTCGCTCCACGGCCCGCGCCGATGAGCCACGGTGTCCACGGCGCTCAAGTAGGCGTAGATCAACCGACGCTCTCCGAGACGCCGTTCCGCCAACGCCTGGTTCACCAGGACGAGCGCGCTGGACGGGGCGTAGTACGGTCGACAGTCGGCGCCATCCTGGGTCGCCACGCTGAAAGCACTGCCGCCCAGCTCGACCGGGCCGACGGCGATGCTGCTGACGCCGCCGCGCTCCAGGCGACGGTGGACGGTGTCGAGTCCGAAGAAGGCGATTGGGTCCAGCCCCCCGAGCGCCGGGTCCGTGTACGAGCCGCGCCGTCCAGCGGGCCCGAGTCGAGCAACCTCCACCACCGCGCCCACTTCTTCCAGGAAGACGGTCCAGCCCATCACACCGTGCGCAGTGGGCGGCAGCGCGGTGTGCAGCGACGCGAGCGCTGCCATCGTGGCTGACGGGAACACGGACGTGATGCTCGCAAAGCCAACCCCTGGCGTGTCCCGCGCGGCCTCATGCATGAGACTCGCCAGGAATGGCGCATCGCCCTTCGCGGCTGCTTGCTCGAGCTGGCGCAAGCCCAGACCGTCCACGAGCAGCAGGACGACCGCGTTGACCCCTTCCAGCAGCGCTGGTGGTAGCAGCCCGGGCGCGAGCTCGGCGGTCGCCGCGGGCGGCTCGGCCCCCAACAGACGGCAGACGGTCGCGCCGATGTTGGGGAGCGATCGGCCGTCATAGCGAGGAAGGCAGAGTGCGGGTGGCGGGCGATCCGACAAGCTGAACGTGTCTCCAGAGCGATGAGGGGTGGCCCCGCCGGATGCGCGGGCAGTCCCCGGGCCTGGTGCAGGGGGACGTCGCACGTGCGCGCAGGCCAGTCGCGAAGCTTAACAGGCCGGACAGCCTGGCGCTAGTCGGCTCACCCGCGCGACAAGCGCCACGTGCCAGGGCACGGTGATGCGCGGCGCCCAGGCACCCGTCGCTGGAGAAGCACGCGGCGCGGCTCAGCCGCCGAGTGGGCGATCCACTGAGCCGCGTGCGACGATCTCTCGAGCGGCGCTGCTTCTGGGAGGCTCAGGATCGTGGACAGGCTAGACATCGTCTTCTTGCTCGACGTGGACAACACCCTGCTCGACAACGACCGGGTCATCGCTGACCTGATGGGCTACCTCGAGCGAGAGGTCGGCCACGAGCGTCAGCAGCGCTACTGGGCGCTCTTCGAACAACTGCGCGCGGAGCTTGGCTACGCCGACTACCTCGGTGCGCTCCAGCGCTATCGTGCCGAGTACCCGCGAGACCCTCACCTGCTGACCGTCTCCTCTTATCTCGTCAACTACCCCTTCGCCAACCGTCTCTATCCGCGGTCGCTAGACGTCGTCCGCCGGTGCCAGGCGTGGGGCACGGCGGTGATCCTCTCGGATGGGGATGTCGTGTTCCAGCCGCGCAAGGTGGAGCGCTCTGGCCTGTTCGACGCGGTCGGGAAGAACGTGCTCATCTACGTCCACAAGGAGCGAGAGCTTGACGACGTGGCGGCGCGGTACCCTGCCGACCACTACGTCCTGGTGGACGACAAGCTCCGCATCCTGACGGCTGTGAAGCGCGTCTGGGGCGAGCGGGTCACCACCGTCTTCCCGCGCCAGGGCCACTATGCCCACGATCCCGCCATTCTGGCCGAGAACCCGCCGGCCGACATCAGCCTCGACCGGATCGGCTCGTTTCTCGACCTGGACCGGGGGCGCTTGCTGACCGCCAGCCAGCCTGCCAGAGCCGCGCCGGACGCCCCCGCGTCGGGCTAGACCAAAGCTACGGCGAAACCCGCGGACGCTGCTCGCACAACCATGTGGATCCCACCTTGGCTTTGGTTTAGCGCCCAGTTGGTCCGGTTGTGCGAATGGCGCTCGCGGTGATCACGCTCACCAGGGCCACGCAGCCGGCAGCGATGAACGCCGGGGTGTACGCGTGCGTGGCGTCCACCAGCAGCCCGAACAGCGGCGGACCGAGGATGATGCCGATGTAGCTGGCGCTCAGGCTGAGCCCGGCGGCGCTCCCAGACGCCTGGCGTCCAGCCAACTCCGCGACGAACGTCATGCTGATGCCGTTCCAGCCGACGGCCGATAGTCCCGCCATGACGAGCAGTCCGACCAGCACGATAGTTGGCAGGCCCGGTGCCACGAGTGCCAGGCCGAACGAGCTGAGCGTCGCCATGACGGAGATGATCACTATGACAATCTTGCGGCGACCGCCAAACAGCGTGTCACTCACAATGCCCCAGCCGATCCGCGCCACGATGCCTGACGCCTGCGCCAGGGCCAGGAAGCCGCCCGCTGTCGGCACGTCGAAGCCCAGCCGCTCGCCGAGAAACAGCACCATGTAGGTCACTAGCGACAACTGAACGGCCCCGAGGCAGAGGGTCGTGGCGCTCAGCAGCACCAGGCCGCGGTTGCGCAGCAATGCACGCGGCCCCTGCCCGCTGACCCGCATCTGACTCTGGCTGGCATCCGCGTCCGGATGTTCACGATAGGCGAGCCAGGAGAGCACGCCGGCGAGCATGGTGGCCGAGGCGATGGCCGCCATCGCGCCGCGCCAGCCAAACGCGAGGGTCAGGTGCGGCACCGTCAGGGACATGATGGCCCCGGCGAGCGCCACTCCAGTCTGCTTGATCCCCATTGCCAGGCCCCGCCGGCGAAGAGGGAACCAGTAGGCGATGGCCCGCGTGGTAGGAGGCAGCGAGATCCCGTTGCCGATGCCGGACAGCACCATCAGGGCGATCAGAACGGCGAAGGAGGGTGTCTGGGAGGCGAGCAGGATCGGCGCGCCGGTCGCCAGCAGTCCTACCAGGAACATCGATCGAACGCCCAGCCGATCGGCGACCCAGCCGGCGGCCGACAGCGTGAGCACACCGCCGACATACGTTGCCGCGGTCACCAGCCCAACCTGGGAGCGGGAGATCCGCAGGCCGTCAACCAGCGCTGGGGCGATCGGCGAGACCATCTGGTTGCCAAACGAGGCGCTCGTCTGGACGAGCGTGCTGGCGAAGAGCACCACCCAGAGAACCGACGAGCTGTCGCGCGAGACCGTTTTCAGGACGTCGGGCCCGCCTCGCCCACGATGTGCGCGTACAGCTCGATCAGCCTTCGCGCCCGCGCCACCACTGGCGCGTCGAGCATTCGACCCTCCAGGCTCGTCGAGCCATGGCCCTGTGCCGCCACTCGCTCGTAGGCCGCGATGACGCCGCGCGCATGCGCTACCTCGGCGTCGGTGGGGGTGAACACCTGGTTCAGCGTGCCGATCTGCGAGGGGTGAATGCACTGCTTGCCGGTGAAGCCCAGGCTCCGCGACGTCGTGGCCTCGTCTCGGAGAGCCTGCGCGTCGCCGAAGTCGGAGGTCGGACCGTCGATCGCCAGCACCCCGGCCGCGCGCGCGGCGATGGCCAGGTGTGCGCGGGGGTACAGCGTTTCGGTCCCGCCGTTCGTCCGCGGGACGCCGAGGTCCAGCGTGAAGTCCTCGTAGCCGAACGCCACCGCCTCCACGCGGCGTCCGACTGAGGCCAGCGCCTCGGCGTGCAGGACGCCCCTCGTGGTTTCGATGATCGGGATCACGCGCGTCCGGCCTATCGGCAGCTCGTGTCTGGACTCGGCTTCCGAGAGCAGCATGTTCATCTCGCGGAGCTCGTTCGCGGTCTCTACCTTCGGGAGCAGCACGCCAACCAGTCGCCGCGCCACCACCGCCTGGATGTCGACCGCGGTGAGGCCTGTCGAGCAGGCGTTCACCCGGACGTACAGCTGCTGGTGGCTGAAGCGGTCGCTCCTCAGCAGCTCCCCGACCGTCTCACGAGCCGCCTGTTTCTCGGCGGGCGGGACGGAGTCCTCGAGGTCCAGGATGACCGCGTCTGGTCTGACCGTGTCCAGCTTGTCGAGGAACCGCTGACGGTTCCCCGGCACGAACAGCATGGACCGGAGCGGGTAAGCCAACGGATCAAAGCTCCACCGGGCGGGCCGGCTGCTCCCCCAGATGCAGCCCGATCTTGTGCCGGACGACCTGGTTGCCGGCCCCAGCGTGGAGCATCGAGACAGCGTCGCGGAACAGCTTCTCGATCGGGTTCGCGAGCAGTGGACCGTGAGCCCCCCAGATCTCCATGGCCCGCGTCACCGCTCGCACGGACACTTCGCCGGACAGCACCTTGATGTACTCGTTGAGCATTCGCTGGTTGTCGCGGTCGTGGTCTACAGCCCAGGCAGCCTGCCACATCAGCAGCCGTGCCGCCTGGATCTCCATCGCCATGTCGGCCAGCAGTTGGGTAATGCCCTGGTGCTCGTAGAGCGGCTTGCCGCCACGGACCGTCTGCTGCGTCCAGGCCACCGTCTCTTCGAGCGCGGCGCGCGCCACGCCGAGCGACTTGGCGCCCTCTTTTGCCTTGCTGCCCGAGGCGGTCCGGTGGCGGAAGTCCATGCCGCGGTTCACCTCGCCGAGCAGGTTGCTCTCCGGGACGCGGCAGTTCTCGAAGACGAGCTCGGCGTTGTTGTTCAGCCGGATCCCAGCCTTGTCCAGGATCGTGCCGGTGCTCAGACCCGGCGCGTCCCGCGGGACGAGAAACCCGCTCAGGCCCTGGGTCCACGGGACTGCCGTGTCGGTGCGGGCCCAGAGGATGATCAGCCGCGACGTGGCGCCGTTGGTGATCCACATCTTGCGGCCGTTGATGACCCACTCGCCATCCTGGAGCACGGCCGTCGTGCGAGGGCCCCATTCCGGCGAGTCGTCCATTGGCAGATCGTTGTCGCTGCCGGACTGCGGCTCGGTGACCGCGAACGACGTCACGAACGTCGGGTCCTCCAGGAACGCGGGCAGGAAGCGCTCACGCTGCTCGTCCGTGGTGTAGACGGCGATGATCTGCCCCTCGCGCCAGCAGTGCTGGATATTCATCCCGAAGCCGATGTCCCCGGTGCAGATCTCTTCGAGGACCAGGACCTCGGTCAGGCAGTCCGCCTCCTGGCCACCATACTTCTTCGGGATTTTGAGCAGTCGGAGCCCCAGCTCATCAGCTCGGCGCACCAGGTCGGGCGAGTAGCAGTCCATCGGGTTGCGCTCAGCGTCCAGCTCGCGAGCGCGCGGCCGCAGCTCCTTGTAGGCGAAGTCTCGCGCAACCGCCTGGAGCCGCTTTTGATCCTCTGTGAGCGTGAAATCCATCGATCTCGTTCCTTTCCTTATCGCCCGGGAGACCTGTCGCCGCGAAAACTGGCGGAATCGAAAGCCGCCGTAGGGGCGGCCGAACTGCCCTCATTCTCACGTCCCGGGCAGCGATCTGGCAACCGGGACCGACGTGCGGCTGCGCCCGGCCGGAGCTCTGGCATTCCTACCGCGGCGCGCCCGGCGCGCTCCTGGCTCGGCGCGTATTCCCAGTCTGGCCGCCCAACCCTACGCGGAAGCGCGCCAGGCTCGGGTGCTGGGCAGCTCGCGAGCTTCCGTTGCGTCCGCGGGGTGGCGCCGGCCCCCGGCCCCGCCCGCTCGTCGCCAGGCCAACGCCCGCCAGGATCATCGCACCGCCGAGGCCGAGCAGCGGGGTGACGCGGTCACCCAGCAGGGCAGCCGCCAGCACGACCCCAGTGATCGGCGTGACGTACTGGTACATCGACACGTGCGAAGCTTCCAGTTGTGTGAGCGCCCAGTTGAACAGGGTGCCGCCACCGGCTGTTGCGATCAAGCCGATGTAGACCACCGCGACCCAGCCGGTGGCGTCCAGGCTCGGCAGATCGTCCAACACGAACGGCACCGCGGGCAGGGCCATCGCACCGGCGGCCGCCAGCGAGTAGGCCGTGAGGCTCATTGCACCGTAGTGGCGCAGCAACGGCTTGCACAGCACCGTGTGGCAGGCGAATGCCACTGGCCCCAGCGCCACCATCACGGCGCCCAGCGCGTTGCGCACCTCGAAGGTCGCCCCTGGCGAGCCCCAGATCGCCACCACCACGATCCCGCAGATCGCGGTGGCCGCGCCGCCCAGCTTGCGCCTGGTCAGCCGCTCGCCGAGGAGCGGCGCTGCCAGGAGCAGGGTGAAGAGGCCGGCGTTCGGAGTCAGCAGCGTGCCCACGGAGGCGCTCACCCACTGCAGACCGATCGGAATGAACAGGCTCGGGCCGACGTAGCCCAGGGCGCCCAACACCGCGATCCGCGGGAGATCGGCCCGTCGTGGCCGGGGCAGCGCGCCGCGATGGAGCGCCAGCAAGAGGAGTGCCAACGGGACCGCCGTGAGGACTCGTCCGACGACGGCTGTCATGACGGACGATTCGATGACGACGATCTTGATGCCGACGATGTTGCCGCCCAGGAGGACGGACGAGGCGGCGGCGCACAGGTTGGCAATAAGGAGGGGTCGCTTCAACTTCCGGCCCAGTAGGTGAGGCCACGGGGACGCAAGGCCCGGGACAGGCGCAGCTTCACGGCCGCCACGGGCTGCGCGTCGGAAGTCTATCACTCCTGCCTGCGCGACGTTGACACTGGGGAGTCGCCTCGATATACTGCCGGCTGTGGCCCGGCGGGCGGTTTCCCGCGGTTGTGGCCCGCGGCACCCCCCTCCAAACCAGGTTCGTTGACAAGGTCGGACCTACTCCACGACTCTGTGCACTCCAGCGAGTCGTCCTGAATGCTGGCGTAGGTGACACCAGTGAACCCAACGACCGCCGCTTCCGCTACTTCAGGCGCCCGCGCCGCGTCACAGGCGCCAGCGCGGACGCTGCCCAGAGAACTGGCGCGAGAGCTCCTGAAGAGCATGGTCCTCATGCGCACCTTCGAGGAGCGGATCGATGAGCTGATCCGCGCCGGCGTGATCCCAGCCCCCACCCATTCCTACGTCGGCGAAGAGGCGATCGCGACCGGCGTCTGCGCCAACCTGCGGCCGGAGGACATCGTCTTCAGCACCCACCGCAACCATGGCCATGCCCTGGGAAAGGGCATGGAGATGTGGCGCATGGTGGCCGAGATGCTCGGGCGGGAAGGCGCCTACTGCCAGGGACTGGGCGGAGACAACCATCTCGTCGACGTTGCCAGGCGCATGTACGGCGGCAACAACATCGTCGGCGGTGGCATGGGCCTCGCGGCCGGCGTGGCGTACGCCCAGAAGTACCGACAGACCGGGAACATCGTGGTCTGCTTCTTCGGCGACGGCGCGGTGAATCAGGGCCTCTTTCACGAGACGCTCAATCTGGCCTCCGTGCTTGCCGTGCCAGTCCTGTTCATCCTCGAGAACAACCAGTGGGCCATCTCGACAGCGATCCAGCGCGTCAACGCCGTCCTACCCTTTGCGGAAAGGGTCCGCGCTTACAACCTCGAGCCGGCGATCGTCGACGGCAATGACGTCGCGGTCGTGTATTTCGAGAGCCGTCGTCTGGTGGAGCAGGTCCGGACGACTCAACGCCCGGCCTTCCTCGAGTGCGATACGTACCGCCTGGGCCCGCACTGGACCGGCGAGTGGAGCGGCTACCGCCCCCGAGAGGAGGTCCAGGCCGCCTGGGAACATGAGCCGATCAAGCGATTTGTAGCGCAATTGCTCGAGGAAGGCTTGATCACTCAGCCCGAAATCGACGGGGCGTACGAGGCCGCGCGCGCCGAAGTGGAAGCCGCCGTTGGTCAGGCCCGGAGCCAGCCGCTGCTGGCCAGCGATACCCCGTTCCGGGTGGACGCCCTGTGAGCACGACTCTGAAGTACCGACAGGCTCTCAACCTTGCGCTGCGCGAGGAGATGCGCCGCGACGATGGCGTCATCCTCGTCGGGGAGGACATCGGAATCTACGACGGCTCGTTTCGCGTCACCGAGGGTCTCCTCAAAGAGTTCGGCCCGGCCCGGGTGATTGACACGCCGCTCTCAGAGAACGGCTTCGTGAGCTTCGGCATCGGGGCGGCCATGGCCGGCATGCGCCCGGTCGTCGAGATGATGCTCCACGGGCTCGTCGCTCTGGCGACGGACTCGATCATCAACCAGGCCGCGATCATGAAGGCCCGGTCCGGCGGGCAGATCAAGTGCCCGATCGTGATCCGTTCTCCCGGTGGGTCCCGCCCCTGGGGCGGCCCGATGAACAACCAGAACCTCGATTCGCTCCTGTTCAGCATCCCCGGACTGAAGATCGCCTTGCCGAGCACCCCCCGGGACGCCCGCGGGATGCTCAAGGCCGCGATCCGGGACGACGATCCGGTGCTGTTCTTCGAGCACACGACCCTGTACTTCACCGAGGGCGCCGTGCCGGACGACGAGGAGGTCATTCCCCTTGGTCGGGGG
>JADZDV010000559.1 GCA_020850915.1 Chloroflexota bacterium
CCCTTCGCGGTGCCTGTATCAGTGTACTACCTGGAGTGCCTCACCACGCTCACTCAGCCTCGTGACGCTCGTCCGGCCCTGGCCTCCCCGGCCTCCGTGGGGACGAACGAGATGTGCAGCGCCTGGCCTTCGAACCGAGCCCCCGCCGTCTGGAGGCCAGCCAGAAGTCTCGGTAGGATGATGTTCCGCTTGTGTGCGCCCACCTGGACGATCAGTTCGTCGCCAACGTGGACGAGGTGCACGTCGCTCTTTGACGTGAACGGGAGCGGGATCGTGAGACGGTAGCCGGTGTCTGTTCGCTCGATCTGCTGGGTGGCGCCCCGGTAGAAGACCCGCGAAGGGTCCTCCTCCTGGTAGATAGCGTGGGCCATTCGGCCGAGCCGCTCCAGCCCGACCACCTCGTCGTCAAAGAGTGGCACCTCGCGGATCGGCATGGGCGCGAAGCGCTGCTCGATCTCTGCCAGGTGGCGTGCTTGAGTCTTCTTCCAGGCGTCGAAGAAGCCGTCGCCCACGTCTCCAGGCAGGACCCGGTTGCAGACGACCAGGTCGGATGGGTAGCCGAAGAGGTTCAGGTAGGCGTAGGTCCGCTGCGTCTCCCTGACCACCATCTTCTCGGGGTTTACAACCAGCCGAACGGAGGTCAGCTCCGGGTCTACCAGCATCTGGTGCAGGCGGTCAAGCTGGTTGAAGAGATCCTCGACCGCGTCATAGACCTGACTGCTCGGCAGCGGCAGGCCGACCGCGGCCCGGACGAAGGGCCGCGCAAACTGGGTGGCGACCTTGTGGATCGGCATGATCTTGTCGATCCACCAGCGGCCAATCTCCGGGAAGCTCAACAGCCGGAGGGTCTCGCCCGTCGGCGCGCAGTCAACCACGATGACGTCGTACTGCCGGCTCTCACGATGGCGGTTGATACAGAGAAGGCTGGCCAGCTCCTCCATTCCTGGCAGGACGCTGACCTCGTCGGCAACGACCTCGTCCACCTCGCGCCAGGCGAGCACGGCGCTCAGCCACTCCTGGACGCGCCCCCAGTAGTGCTGCAAGTTGTAATAAATGTCGATCTCTTGCGCCCAGAGTCTCGGCGCGATCTCAATGGGCTCCGGGGCCAGTTTGGTGTCCAGACTGTCCGCGAGACTGTGCGCCAGGTCTGTGCTCATGACCACCGTCCGGTAGCCGAGCGCGGCGCAACGGATCGCGGTAGCAGCGGCGACGCTCGTCTTTCCGACACCGCCTTTGCCCGTGTAGAGAAGAATCCTCATGCTGGTGACTTTCCGACCGGGGATGACCAGAGGCTGATGGCTCTGATTCACAGTGTACTGCCCGAGACGCCGGAGTCATGGATTTCCCCAACCGCGCTCTCGCCGTCTCGGCATGACAACGGAGCCTCGGACGGATCGGCTAGAATGGAGCGCGGCCAGGCTTCCCGGGCTGCGCACGCCTTTTCGGAGATGCTATGGCGATCGTGCCTGCTCGGCACACGCGGCGGCAGGGTCCGCCTGAGCTCATCACAGAGCGCTTTCTCAGTGGCGCGTGCGGGGAGCGCGCTTACGAGCACTGCCTCACTCTCACGCTGACCACCACCGCTGTGCGTGTCGAGGCGGCACGCTGGCTGCCGGCGCTGGAGACATTCGAGGTCCCGCTGGACCAGATCACCTCGGTCTACGTCCACGCCGCGCGTCTCGCGCCGTCGCTGGAGTTGCACGTCCTGACCTGGGGCGGTCGAACCTTCCGCTTCTCGCCGCGTCAGCCGCGGCTGTGGGCTGAGTACTTCGCTGAGCTGGGGCTGGTCATGCGCCCGCACGACCTGGACGTGGCCGCCCTGCCGGCGAAGAACCTGGGCTATCGCCTGCGCCTGTGGGCCGCGGGCGCCGGGGCCGCGGCCGCGGCTGGCGCCCTGGCGGCGGTGGCGTGTCGGTTTGCGAGGTAGATGCTGGAGGTCTTGGTAGGATTGAGACGTCGTAAGGTGAGATCCGCCCACGACTCATAGCTGGAAATCTCGTGGGACGTGGTGGGCAGAGCCTTCCACACACTCCTCCGTCATCGGAGGCAATCTGTCATCCTGAGCGAAGCGAAAGATCACGCAGTTGCGCACAATTGTCCCAGTGTCAACAATTCCGTGATCCGCGAGGTGCGCACCGTGCACCACGTCTTCGTTCAACATATCTCACGATGTGCTGAGAATCGCTGCTGATGGTCATGAGGCAACGATTCATGGTGCGCATCGTTAGATCTTCGAGTGCTGCGGCTTTATTTGCCGGACTCAAACTGCGTGATCTTTCGCTGACGCTCAGGATGACAGAAGGGCGCCAGGACGACAGAGGGGCGCTCAGAGTTTGTGATTCTATTGCCAGGCGATGGGCTGGTTCACAACATGTTAGGGTGATGCACCGCCCGTGACCACAAGATGTTCTGTGTGCTCGGATGTCCTCGCCACAAGATCACAGCTTCTCATGACGACAAAGCGGCACTCAGGATGACAGAATGATCCAGATGACATACTGTACGGACAGAATCGTCGACTAGCATGAACGATTCGCTTGCAGCCATCTAGTGAGCATCGCCAAAGGCCCCGGATCGAGGGCCGTGCTATTATCCAGGCGATGAGCAGAAAAGGACGGATCGTTTGGTCCGCCCTTGCTGGCCATGTGCCTGGCGAATCTTTGCTCTCCGTAAGTTTGCCGCGTCGAGCCGCGCGGCTCGGGGGGCGGGTGCCCCTTACACCTTGATCCCCGCCGGGCCCAACTGCTCGGGAGTGTGGCCGGTGTTTGGGATGCCGAGGCGATCGGGCAGGAAGATGCCCTTGGCAGGGTCGCTGTACGCCCCGAGGCCCTCGTGCTGCTTGACGAACACCTCGCGTTTGAGGTCCCGCGGCTTCTTTCCGGCGAACACGTCGTTGATCCAGTCAGCCAGGTAGCCGTAGAAATCGACATTCCCACCAAAGTTCTCGGTGCCTCGCGGGTTGTGAAAGTCGTTTTCGATCACCCACAGCTCTTTCGGACCGCCGACCATCTCGTAGATGCGGACGACGTCCTCCAGGTGTGCCAGCGGGTCGTACTCGCCCACAACCTGGAGGGCCGGGCAGGTGATCTCGGGTGCCAGGTCGTCAAGGACCATCTGGTCCGCCATCGCGTCGAACTGCTCTTCGTCGTGAAGGCCGGCCATGTACATGAAGATCTGCTTGAAGCGGGGTGAGGCCTGCTCAAAGATCGCGTTCTTCGGCCCGTAGCACGCGGCGGCCGTGGCGACGGCCTTCACTCGCTTGTCGGTCGCCGCGATGCGCATGCCCCAGTAGGAGCCCATCGAGAAGCCCGAGACGCCGATCCTCTCGGGATCGACCTCGGGCCGCTGGACTAGATAGTCAATGGCCGCCTTACCAGCTCGCTCGTAATTGTCCAGGGTGACGCGGATCTTCCGGATGTTGCTGGTGCCCTGGCCGGGGCCATCCATGTGGAGGACGTTCAGGCCGCGGACCACGAACGGGTGGTGGAGCGGATTGATGAACGACTCCTTGGTCATGTCCATGCCCGGGCAGAAGAGGACCGTCGGCGCCTTCCTCGCGCCGGCCACCATGTGGAGGACGCCCTGAATGTAGTTGCCCTCGAACGGGATCTCGACCCGCTCGATGGGATTGTTGGCGTTCCGCATCACGCCGTCGAAGCACGTGAGCACCTTGCCGTGGAGGTAGATCTTCTCGGGGTTGTCATCCTGGAAGATGGAGTGCTGGCCTTCGATGTAGTGCTGAACAGCCTGCCAGTACAGCTCGGCGGCCGTCTGCTGGTGCCCAGCCTCCTCCGCCGCCCGCCCCATGGCCTCGGCTCTCCGACCATGCTTCTCCATGACACGCGGGATCATCCGGTAGCTCTTGACCTCCGGCGGGACGGTGCGGATGTCGTACGCGAAGTTCTGCACGCGACCCGTCGTCTTGACCAGCCAGTCGAGCATCCACTGCTGATTGTCCCTGCGGCGTTCGCCCTGTAGGTTCATCGGGCTCTCTCTTTGCCTGAATTGCTGTCGCTCGCCCACGGCAGGCCTTCGGGCGACCAGCTCGGACTATTGTATTCGCGGCACGGACCGGTCCTCCGGTGGGGTGAAGGGTGCGTCGGAGGTGGCTTCACACAGCGTCGCCGGGTTACACGGTGTGCGACGTGACCTGGGCACACCCGCGTGATGGGATAGGGGCTGCCGGGCAGCATCAGCTACGATGTCCAGGTGGAGGAGTCGCCGAAAGCCCCGCGTTTGCTGGACGAGTTCGCCGCTCGCTATCCCTATCCGTTCGACCCGTTCCAGACCGAGGCGATGGAGGCGCTGGAGCACGGCCGGTCGGTGCTTGTCGCTGCGCCGACCGGGACTGGTAAGACGGTCATCGCTGAGTTCGGCCTCTTTCTGGCGAGGCGTGCGGGACTGCGAGCGTTCTACACCACGCCGATCAAGGCGCTTTCGAACCAGAAGTACCGCGATTTCCGCGCGGTCTACGGTGACGACGTGGGCCTGCTGACGGGCGACATTGTCATTCAGCCGGAGGCCTCGGTTGTCGTCATGACGACAGAGGTCCTGCGGAACATGCTGGTCCAGGCCGGTCGGGCGCTGCTCGATGTCGGCGCGATCGTGTTTGACGAAGTCCACTACATGGGCGACGCCGAGCGCGGCACCGCGTGGGAAGAGGCGATCCTCCTGGCGCCGCGGAGCATTCCGCTAGTCTGCCTTTCGGCCACCGTCCCGAACGCCGCGGAGATCGCGGCCTGGTTGCGGGCGGCCCACGGCGATCTCGCCTGTATCTTCCACGACGGACGGGCCGTGCCGCTGGAGCATCGCTACTTCTTGGACGGCGCCGCGCACCTGGTGGTGGATGGTTACGGCCGCCGCCGGAAGTGGTTCAGCGGCGTCGGTGGCGAACTGGCCTCGCGTGTGCGGTGGGGCGGCTTCGAGCACGAGCCGAGTGGCGAGCGGGAGCCTCATGAGGAGGCGGAACCATGGGCAGTAGTCCGACATCTCGAACGTAGGGCGCTGACGCCGGCGATCTACTTTCTCTTCTCACGTCGCGCCTGCGAGGAGGCTGCCGCCTCCTGCCTCTCCCTACCGCCCGTCGAGGATGCGGACCAGCTCGTGCGAGAGGCGCGGGCCAGACTGGCCGACCTTCCGCGCGAGGATCGCGAACTGCGGCAGATCGGTCTGCTCCTCAGGCTGCTGCCTCGAGGTGTGGCCGTCCATCACGCGGGACTGCTGCCGCTCATCAAGATGCTGGTGGAGGAGCTGTTCGCCGCCGGGCGTCTGCGGGCGGTGTTCGCCACTGACACCCTGGCTGTTGGCATCAACATGCCGGCGAAGACCACGGTGATCGGCGAGCTCTCCAAGTGGGACGGGGAGCAGCGCCGGCTGCTCACGCCGAACGAGTACCGCCAGATGACCGGCCGGGCCGGCCGGCGAGGCATCGACGAGCGCGGCGTTTCGGTCATCCTGTACTCGCCTTGGGTGAGCTTTGAGCGGGCGATGGAGATCGTGCAGGGCCAGTTGCTGCCGCTCGAGAGCGCGTTTGCTCCTGACTACAGCACAGCGCTGAACCTCCTTCGCGGCCCCGCGGATCGGGACCGTTTGGCGGGGCTCTACGCGCGCAGTCTGCGCCGCTTCCAGCACGATGCGCGGCTGGAGGCGTTGACCGTGGAAGTAGAGCAGCTCGACGCCGACTTCAGAGCGCGCCATCGCGTCCAACTGCGCGACTCCGAGACCTGGCGGCTCTCGCGCGAGCTGAGTCATGCCCGGCATGAGCTGAACCAGACCCAGCGGGATGCGGCTCTCCAGGCGCGCTCGACGGTCGACGGGCTCAGTGAGATCCTGCACCGCTTCGGCTATCTCCTGGACAACCGGCCAACGCCCAAGGCCGCGCTGCTCCGCTCCATCTTCGACACGAACGCCCTGGCACTCGCGGAGCTGATCGACGGGAGGGTGCTGCTCGGCCTACAGCCAGCCGCGTTGGCGGAAGTGGTCTCCTGGTTCACCTACGACCGCGAGGTGCCGATCCGTGGCATGCCGATCCCGCGTCCGTTGCAGCGGCTTCGCCAGCAGGTCTTTGACCTCCAGGCCGAGATCCTGTCCCAGGAACGACGCGTCGGGCTGTCGATCTCACGCCCACTGAACGAGCATTTTCAGGGCATCGCGCTGGCCTGGGCTGAGGAGCGGCCGCTGGGCGAGATTGCGCAACGCGCGCGGATGGCCGAGGGCGACCTCGTCGGTATCTTCCAGAAGACGTTGGACCTGCTCGGCCAGCTCCGCGCCGCTGTCGACGGCCTCCGGCGGACCGAGGGCACGCGAGACCGGCGGGACCGACGCGGTGGCGAGGCCGAGCTGTTGCTCCAGCAGATGCTCCAGGCCGACGTCCTGCTCAGGCGCGGAGTTGTCGAAGCGTCGTACCGGTGGGCGATCGCCGGACCGCCGCCCGTGACTGAGGAGGAGCTGGGCGAGGATGACCTGTCATGGCTGGTCGTCCCGTCAATCGAGCGGCCCGAGCGGTGGCGCGAGCAGCGGCCGACCCAGCCCCCGGCCCGCGCTCAGCGCCGTCGCGAGGCGCGCAGGCAGGAGAAGGGGCCCGCGGCGGAGAGCCGCGCCGCGCCGCCGAAGCGCGGACGAACGGGCGGACCGCCGGACGGGAAATCCGCCAGGCAGCAACAGGGACCATCCAGGAGCCAGCGCAGCCGGCCAGCCGGCGCTCCCTCGAAGATCCGCCGCCCGAGGCCGCGCCGGCCGCGCTAGCCCTCGGTTAGCAATCTTTTTACGAGCGGGTCACGGCCCTGCCACACGCGATGCTCATGATGCATGTAGCGCCCGATACTCTTCTGGGGGTCGCGACATGCGACGGTTCGTTTCGGCACTGAGCGGTGTGGTTCTGCTGGTGGGGGCTAGCGCGTTGCCGGCATTCGCCTGGCCCGACATTCTGGTTGGACAGCCGAGCAACCTTCACGCCGGGGGCGACCTCGGATACTACATGTGGTCCGACGACGACGCTCAGGGCACTCTCCACATTCGGACGACGGGACCGGGGCCACGCCATCTCTTCCGCGCGGTGCTCAAGACCGACGGACAGTTCGAGAACGCCTCGCTGATCAGGGTCGAGGGCGACGACGGCTACCAGATCAAGGATGGCGGCAAGACGCTCGAGATTCGATTCGAGACCTGGGACCGCATCGACGGGATCGACTTCGACGTCACCGGCGCCACTCGAGTGGACATGGACGCGAGCATCGACCGCCGACACGTCAACTCGCAGCGAATCTCTCTTGGCGCCAGCAACGTCGATCCCGGCCACAATCCCTTCACGCTGTATCGGTAAGTGCCGTTCAGGCGGCCCCAGTGGCTGCCTGCTGATGTCGAAGATGGCGCGTGACACCCTCACGCGCCATCTTCGATCTGAACCAGGCTGGCGCGTGGTCCAGCGCCCGCCGCGTGCCGCTTGAAATTCGGTACCGCTCGGGCGCACTCTTACAGGCATGGCGGAACGACGCGTCCCAGCGAGCGCCAGCATGCGGCAGTGGTTTGGCCTGGACAGCATGGAGCCACCCGAGGCTGCTCGCGCCTTTCTCAGTCGATTCGTGCGCGAATGGCCCTTCACGGCGGAGGCGCAGCGGCTGGCGCTGTCGATCAACTTCGAAGTCCACGATCTGTCGCGTTCGCTGGGCGGCGGCTTCTGGTTCCCGGAGACGCGGACCGTGCAGGTGCGCGGACACGAAGCCGAGGCACTCATTCACGAGTTGGCGCATGCCTACTGGGAGACCGCTCGGACGAAGCCCCGCGCGATCGACCGTCTCATCGACGCTCTTCAGCGACTGGCTGAGGAACCGGACCCGAAGTACAGGCACCTCCAGAATCTCGCCCACCAGTACGTCGAGGGCGATCCGGACCAGAAGGACGACAGCAGTCCAACCGGTTACTGGCAGGGCATGCGCAACGCGGACGGCTCATGGATCGACTGGGAAGTGTTCGCGGGACTGGCGAGCGGCTCGATGGCGAACCTGGACGAGATGCCGCCCTACCTGCGCCTGCTCTACGAAGGGCTGTTCACCCCTACCGCGGTGCCTTGATCTGGCGCGCCCTGAAATCCACCTGCGCCTCCAGACGGTTTTCTCGACCCGAGGCTTTGATGACACGGACCATGCGCAGTCGACTCGGCAGGAACTGGTCGTCGTCGATCCACCAGGTGTACGTCTCGATCCACAGCGCCGCGTCCGTCTGCGCCTCCAGCACGTAGACTCGGCGGTTCAGCAACGGCTCGATACCTTTCACCTCAACCGTGCCCGTCGCGAGAGAGCGTTTCCACTCCTCCGGCAGGTAGGTGGTGAACAGGGCACCCGCCGTCGCCGGCTGTCTGGCCCACTCGCCGCCGGCCTGCCGGGTCCAGACGACGTCCCCCAGGTGGATCTCCTCCTGCACGAAGTCGCCGCTCGCGCGTGTTATCGAGCGCGCCCCCCGGGTAGAGACGATCTCGATACTGTCGTCCGAGCCGGTACCCGTGCTCTTACCCGAGAGATGAGTGGCTGTAGTGTGGTCAAGCGCCGCCGTCAGCCTGTTGACGATCTCACCCGCCCCGAGCGGAGGCAGGTCTGGCGTGGGGGTCGAGAAGGGAATCGCTGGGCGGCGGAGTCCGCAGCCGCAGAGAATGAGGACGCCCAGGAGCAGCGCCGGCACCTGAGACGCGAGAGTGCGGGCGCTGTGTCGAGCGTTCGTGATGGAGATCCCTGACTGGGCTGCGCGTGCCGGGCAGGGAAGATTGCCACAGTCCGGTCTCGAGCCGCAACCGAACGGCCGCCTGGGGGTGGCCATCAGAGTCTTGCGAGCGTCCCGGCGAACTCCAAGGGGCCGCTGCCGCCGCGCCGGTCTGACCCGGGTCTCCTGGAGCCAGCCTCAGAGCAGCCTGTCATCACGAGCTTGCGAGGGATCACTCGGTCACCACCGGTCTGCCCGGAGCCAACTGTTCCCCGACCTCATGCGCCTGCTCGGCCGGCCTGGCTCCCTCCACCGGTCTCCTCCCGCGTGATCCGTCGCAGGCTCGGGATGACAGGTGACTATTGGGATGGCCGCGATAACCACGCAAGAAGTCCACGGACACCCACCGCCTGGACCGAACCGGGGTGGGGCGCCGCTATACTTTCGCGTCATGGGCCGGTTCGTTCGCTGGCATGGTCTCGCGCTGGACGGC
>JADZDV010000560.1 GCA_020850915.1 Chloroflexota bacterium
GCGCCCCTACGACGACCGTTCCAACAGGAGTCGGTCAGGTCCCGGCCGCAAGATGGGAGAGCGGGAAACAACAAAGAGCGGCGGGCCTACGGGCCCGCCGCGAAAGATTGAGCTCTGGCGACGCGCCGAGGCGCGCCGTTTACATGCCTTCGGAGACGCCCCCGGTTATGATCGGCGTGTCGGATTCCGACGGGGTGTGGCCGTTCGTCGACGGCAGCGCGGGGACGGGTGCCTGACCGCGCTGTCCCTCGGTGCGGCGTACGATCTCGACCACCTCGTCTCCAGTCAGGTCATGCTTGGCAAGCAGTTCTTCAGCCACTGCGATGACGACGTCCCGGTTGTCCTCGAGAAGCTGCTTGACGCGCTTGAACTGCTGGTCCAGCAGCTTCTCGATCTCTCGCTTCGCCTGAGCGTCCGGGACCGTCTGGCCGACCGCCTCCGCCTGGTACAGCGTGCCGTTCATCCCGTAATAGGTGATGACCAGCGTCGCCAGGCGAGTCGCGTTCGCCAGATCGCCCCGAGCACCTGTCATCTCGATCCCCAGGAAGAGCTGCTCCGCCGCGCGGCTTGCGAGCGAGATCTGAATGCGCGCCAGGATCTCTTCCTTGGTCTCGGTGTTGATCTCCTCGTTTGGCTTCGGAGCCGCGAAGCCGAGGGCGCCCTCCACGCTGCTGTGGCGCACGATCGTGACCTTGTGGAGGCGACTGCGGCTCAGCAGCTTGACCATCGCTATCGCATGACCCGTCTCGTGGTACGCGAGGCGGCGTCGGTCTTCCAGGGTCATGCTCTTGTTCGGTTGGCGCAGGCCGAACTCATGGTTCTCCAGCGCCGTCGACCAGTCCTGGTAGGTGATCGTGTCTCGATTGTCCCATGTCGCGACAACCGCCGCCTCGTTCAGGACGTACTTGATTGCAACCGGCGTGTATCCGATGGTATCGCCCACCATGCGGTCGACTGGCATTGGCTCATGGCGAATCTTCGCCAGGTAGTACTCGAGGATTTCGCGACGGCCGGTATCGTCCGGGACGTCCACCGTCACGCGGCGATCGAAGCGACCTGGCCGAAGGAGGGCCGGGTCGAGGATCTCCGCGATGTTCGTGGCCGCCATCGTCAGGACCGGCTTCATCTCCGCCTTCTTCGTCCTGAGCCCAAGCTTGCGCAGAATGCGGTTCTTCCAGGTGTCGCGAGGCAGCGGGTCCATCTGGTTCAGCAGCTCGTTCAGGCCGCCGTTCCCCATGCCGCCCATACCCATCATCGTCGGGGCGGCGCCCATGGCGCCCGCGCCGTAACGTGCTCGGCCGATGGCGTCGATCTCGTCGATGAACAGGATGCAGGCGCCGTACTTGTTCGCCAGGCCGCGCGCCTTGCCATAGAGCGTCATCACGCGGAGCATGTCCATGCCCCAGAACATGCCCATGATGCTCGGCGCCGACAGGTAGCCGAACGGCACGCCCGCTTCCGTTGCAATGCATTGTGCCAGGTAGGACTTGCCAGTGCCCGGATTGCCGACGAGCAGCAGACCGCGGATCGGGTCGCCGCCCATCTCCTTGAACTCCTTCATGCCGCGCAGCAGCGTGACGACCTGCTTCGCGGCTTCCAGGACCTCCGGATTGCCCTTGTAGTCCTTGAAGCCCACACCCGTCTCGCCCGGCATGACCCAGTAGATTCTCGGCTTGCCGAGGAACCAGAAGATCGCGACGAACTGGACGATCACGATGAAGATCGTCAGGACGATCTGGACGACGAAGCTGAGGATGAGCAGAAGGATCGGGCCGGCCGTGTCCCAGTTCGGGATCAGGACGAAGTAGAGGAACGCCCCGAGCACCGCCACGAACGCCAGGAAACGGAGGATGGCTCCGGCCCGAGACAGAAAGTCGTCTATCTTCCGGTCGAGCTCATCAAAGTCCTGGTCTTTGAACGGGGTTGCGCGTGTTGACACTCGCGGGCCTCCTCGAGATGCCTACAGAACCTTGTCGATCTTGCCGACGCGGTTGAGAATGAACGTGTACGGTACGTAGTCTACGGCGTCGCCGCGACTTTGCCCGGAGCGCTGAGCCACCACGTAGAAGTGCATGCTCGTTCCATCAGGGAGCGACTGTCCGCCGACGTAGCTGAGCTGCTCCAGCTTCGCGCCGCTCTGTAGTCCGGCCTCGAGTCGCCGCTGATAGTCCACCTTCGTCGCGCCCTGCGCGCGCATGCGGCTCAGGACGTCGTCGCTGAAGCTGCTCCAGACCAGGTCGGCATTAGCCGTCTGCTGACCCTTGAGGAAGCTCTCGGTCGCCTCGGGAGCGTGCTGGCCGACAGGGAAGGAGAGCGACGGACCGGAAAACCCGCCCGCCAGGCTGCCGCCGCTCATGATCGCGGCCGAAACCCCACCAGCCACCACGAGCACGAGCACGGCGACCATCACGATGCGTGCGCGCACCGCCGACCGGATCAGCCGGTGAAGCACCCGCCGGACCAGCCTCGCCATCAATCAGTCCATTTCGCGGGCATGACCGTCCCTGGGACCTTTGACTTATTGTACCGGACCAGGTTGTGGCTGAGGAACGGATTTCCAGTTCATTGTACGTACGGTTCAGTCGCCGCGGATCTCCTCGAGCGTCTCGTGGGCCGCCGCGATCGTCCGCTCGATGTCCCCGTCCGAGTGCGCGGTGGAGACGAACGCCGCCTCGAACTGCGA
>JADZDV010000561.1 GCA_020850915.1 Chloroflexota bacterium
AACGGCGCGGGCAAGTCCACCGCCGCGCCGGCCCTGCTGCACGGACTGCCCGGCCTCGACCCGTTCGTGAACGCCGACACCATCGCCCGCGGCCTCTCGGCCTTCGACCCGGAATCCGTCGCGGCGGAGGCCAGCCGTGCCATGCTCCAGCGCCTGAAGGAGCTGGCCGCCCAGCGCCAGGACTTCGCCTTCGAGACGACCCTGGCCAGCCGCTCCTTCGTCCCCTGGATCGCGAACCTCGTCCAGGGCGGCTACACGTTCCTGCTGGTCTACCTCTGGCTTCCCAGTCCTGAGCTCTGTGTCTCGCGCGTTGCTGAACGGGCGGCCTCCGGTGGACATAGCGTTCCGGAAGACTTCATCCGCCGGCGCTACGCCAGCGGGATTCGCAACTTCTTCTCGCTGTACCGACCGCTGGCGCATCAGCGGCGGCTGTACGATAATTCGGTTAGAGGCGACCCCCGGATCGTTGCCGAAGGACGACATGAACGTGTTTCGCTCGTCGCCGATCAGGCAGCCTGGGAGCGGATCGAGGGATTCAAGTGAGCCGGAACGGATCCAAGCCCGACGCCGCCACGATTTTTGAAGATCGCCTGGCCATGGACCGAGCCCTATCCCAGGCCGTCCGCGAGGCCATCCAGCGCCATAAGCGGCTGGGCGAGTCGATTGCCGTCTGGGAAGACGGGCGGGTGAGGATCATCCCGGCCGAGGAGATTCCGGACGACTTCGACTGAGTCCTGCCTGGCGCACCGGCCAGGCTGCGCCGCCGTAAAGCCCGCCAGACATCTACAACCAGCCACTCGCCTACATCCCCGTCAGACAATCCCTTCGCGCCGCTTCCTTGCCGTTGATCAGCACCACGAACGTCAGCTTGCCATCCTCGCTGGTGACGAACTCCGCTTCGGCGATGCCGTCTGGCTCGTCTGGTACCACGGGCTGGTTCTGACCGGAGAGCTTCTCAGCCGATCCGTTACGGAGCCACATCACATTGATCGTATGTGGCGGCGTGACGCCGTAGAAGTCGGCGTAGGCGTAGATGGAGTAGCCGCCGCCCTTGAAGATCACGCTGTCGGTGGCCTCACGATGGTCCGGGTTCGAGTCAAGCGAGAAATAGATCCGCCCAACGCGCGGGCCGCTCGGCACGGGCGTCGCGGTGGGGACCGGAGTGGGCGGCGGCGCCGCGACGTCCACCGACCCGGCCGCTTGCGCCCCGTCGGGCGGGCCGCCCGACGGGGCACTGTTCGCCAGCGGCCCTGTGGCCCCGGGCGGCAGGATGGTCGTCAGGCGGAGCGTGTACGGCCTGTTCGCATCGAAGGCGCGGTTTGGGGCGTTGGCCACGTAGGCGTAGTACGTCCCGGGCGTCTGTATCGTGAGTCTGACGCTCTCCGGGGCGGTCCCTTCCCTGGCTGAGTGCCCGAGGATCTCTCCCTTCCCGGTCGCCACATACAGGTCGTAGTCGGCCGGCAGGTCGGACAGGTCGAGAACCAGGACCGTATCTGGCAGGGCCACATCGATCCTGTAGCCGTCGTAGCCGCCCTGTCGCTCGATCGTGCCCTGGACCACCACGCCCGTGGGAAGGAAGCAGGCCGTCGACGGCAGGTCGTTCGACTCCGGGCAGACGTCAGCTTCAGCGAGCCGCGCGCCCAACAGCAGCGAGACGAACAGGGCGCAGGCGCACGCCAGCGTGGCAACTGCCGACACGCGGATCTCTCCAGCCGGTGCTACCGCTTCAGGCCAAAGCTGGGGAACTTGTGGTCCAGCAGGTCGTCCACCACCTCGGCGACCCCATCGCGGAGCATGTTCGCCTGCTCCTCGCTGAGCCGACCGTCATCCCGCAACGCGTTGATCCTCGCCTTGGCAAACTGCTTGAGGTCGTCCGCCAGGTCGCGGACATCCACGTTGTGCTCCTGCGCCACCTGCTTCAGCGAGCGCCCCGGCAGCTCGCGCAGGAGATCGACGATGTCCAGGTTGAGGAAACTCGCGGCCTCGCCCAGCAGCTCGCCGCCTCCGAGAATGCCGTCGAGCCCGCCTGAGCGGTTCCCGAAGCCCAGCGCGCTCAACCCGTCCTGCCAGCCTGCTCGCTCCTGTTGGATCGGCCCGCGCTGACCCTGATTGGTCAGCCAACCACCAAACGGTCCGCCGTCCGCGTGCGCAACGCCCGCCGTGGGCAGTCCGAGCAGCAAGCACGCCGCTCCTACCACCATCTGCTTCCAGCCCACAGTCCCCATGGTCGCGACCTCCACCCGCGGTCCGCAAGACGCACGCGGACCGCTAGCATCAGTGGCTCAGCCAGATCTACGGGGCGCACGGAAAACGCCGAACGTTTCCCAAACAGTGAGAACGATTCTTCGGCCGCTCGGTTGTACGCGGCCGCGCACGTCTACCCGCCAGTGTCAGGGCGTGGTAGACGTCTTGTGTACGATGGACTCGTCCGGCTCGGCTGATAGATGCCGGCCTGGAGCTGCCGACCGTGCGCCGCGACGACGCGGAGACCGCCGGCGAGCTGTTCATCTTCCCACTGGAACGTGGACGGGGTTTGGTCGGCGTGTTCTCCTCGTCCTTCACGACGCCAGCGAGCGCCCCCGCGCCGAAGAGGCGCGCGTCCTCCGGGTGCGCGAGGAGGCGGCTCGGGCTGGAGCGGAGGCAGCGCGGCGCCGCGCTGCCTTCCTGGCATCCGTCCGCGGGGAGCGGGCAAGCTCGCTCGACTGCGAAGCCACCCTCCACGACGTCGCCCGACTGACCGTCGAGTCCTTGGCCGACCGGTGCGCTGTCAACCTCGTCGATCCGGACGGCAGCATCCGCCGGGTCGCCTACCCTGCCCTACGCCGAGCGCAAGCCGTCCTAGCTCGAACGCCGCTTCACCGCCGTGGCGCCGAACCGCCACGCCAGCCACACGCAGCAGGCGAGCTCGACCACCGCGAGCAGACGCGCGAGTCGCGGGCGCCCGCCCAGCCCGCCGAGCGCACCGCCCCAGACCCGCGCCCAGTGGGCGGGGCTGATCGCAAGCCAGATAGCGTCCGCCGTTCCCCAGACCGCGAGCGCGGCCATCAGCAGATCCAGCATCATCTCGGTTGTTCGCATCGGCTTGCGCTCCTATCTTGTGCGTGACGTGCGCGGGTGGGTCCGCGGCTGGCGTCGAGGCCATTGCCGGACGGCACGCCGTGCGTGACGTGCGCGGGTGGGTCCACGCGGAGCGAGCTGATCGGATCGCTTGCCGGGAAGGAGTCAGCCGCGGTCTTGTCCAGCAGCGACTCGTCGGTCGGTGCGCACCCCGCGGCTCGCGAGGATCGGTCGGCTGGTCCGGCTCCGACCGCCGGTCTCCGACAGGGCGGTCCCTCGCAAGCTCGGGATGACAGGGGGGCCTGGGGTGACAGGGAACCTGGCGTGACACTGATGATCGGGACATCTCGTCCTTCGCGGCTTCGCGTGCGCCTCGTGCTTCTACGCGGACAGTTCGAACGACTCGTCCGCGCGGTCGCAGATCAGGCTGGCGAGGGCCAGGGACGAGGTGGCGGCCGGCGAGGGGGCGTTGCGGATGTGGATCACCCGCTCCGCATGGTCCACGATGAAATCGTCCACTAGCTTCCCGTCCGCCGAGATCGCTTGCGCCCGGACGCCGGACGGGCCGAACGTCAGGTGGTCTCCCGCTACGATCGGCACGTAGCGCTGGAGGTCGCGCACGAAGACCGCCTTCCAGACATCGCGGTACATCTCGCCCAGGCCGATCTTCCAGTACTGCTTCGCCACCTGCTGGAAGCCCGGGTGACGGAGCGTCTCCAGCAGGTCCGCCGGCACGACGTCCAGGCGCCGGTACCCCTCGCGCGCGAACGCCAGGACGGCGTTCGGCCCGGCCCATATCTCGCCGTTGATCCGCTTGGTGAAGTGCACCCCCAGGAACGGAAAGGCCGGGTCCGGGACCGGGTAGATGAGCCCGCGCACGAGCGAGCGCGCTTGCGGCTTCAAGGTGTAGTAGTCGCCGCGGAACGGCACGATCGCCGGGTCCGGCGAGCTGCCGGTCAGCTCCGCCACCCGGTCCGCCTGGAGGCCGGCACAGCTCACGATGTGCCGCCCACGGACCGCCCCGCCGGTCGTTTCGAGCAGGATCTCGCCGTCCTGGCGCGTGACCGCCTTCACCTCATGCGCCGTCAGGATCTCCCCGCCACGCTCCCTCACGTCGTCGGCGTACGCCGCCGCCACCCGGGCGTAGTCCACGATCGACGTGTTCGGGGAGTACAGCGCCCTGATGCCCGCGGCAAACGGCTCGATCTCGCGCAGCCGCTCCGGGCCAACCATCTCCAGCCCCTGCACTCCGTTGGACGTCCCGCGGCGGTGCAGCTCCTCCAGTCGCGGCAGCTCTGACTCCTCCGTCGCTACGATCACCTTGCCGCGGCGCTCGTACGGAATACCCCTCTCGTCGCAGTACGCCTTCAGCCGCTGGCCACCGTCCACGCACAGCTTCGCCTTCAGCGAGCCCGGCGCGTAGTAGATGCCGGAGTGGATCACTCCGCTGTTGTGGCCGGTCTGGTGCTGCCCGAGCCGCTCCTCCTTCTCCAGCACGACGAGCCGGAGCGAGGGATGCCGACCGAGCAGCTCGCGGGCCGTCGCCAGCCCCAGGATGCCGCCGCCAACGATCGTGACGTCATACGGTTGAGCAGTCATACGTACCTCCGTCCCTCCGCGCTCGCCGGCAGTGTCGCCGACCGCCCGCGGCTTCTTCCGTAGATAAGCAGCTAAGCGCGCCAGATACGCGCGCCGCGATGCGATGCGCACGCTCAGGTGTCAGCCAGGCCCATCCATCATAGCCGCGCCAGCCCAGCCGCCGGTCAGCCTGTCTAGCGCCGACGCGATCGCCGCGTCTCGCCGTTCACCGGCCGCGCCTGCCGGAGCTGCGTCGAGGCGCGCTCCAGCAGGCCCGCGATCTTCTCCAGCTCCGCGCCGTTGAGGATCCGCACCGGCTCGCCGCAGAACGTCGTCAGTTCGTCGGTCAGTCGCGTCGCCGCCTTCAGCGTCTCCGCCAGGCGGTTCTCGCCCAGCTCGCGGGCCAGCTCGCCCGCCCGCTCCAGGTCGGCGCCGCGCCGCAAGCAGGACAGCGCGGCCCGTCGGTCGCCGGCCTCCAGGTACAGCTCCGCCGCCTGGCTCCAGTTGGCGAGTCCCTCGTGGCAGGCCGCGACATTCCTGACCGGCGGGTGGGGGAGCTGCTGGTACGCAGAGAGCGCTTCCGCCCAGTTCTCCCGGGCGGTGTAGCTGTCACCCATGATCTCGCACACCGCCAGCGCGGCAGTCCGGTCCTCCTCCTCGCCGCTCGTGCTGGCCAGGTCCAGGGCTGACCGGAAGAGATGACTTGCCAGCAGCCCTCGCGACCGCTTCAGGCTGAGCCCGGCGATGCACTCCTCCAGCTCCGCCGCTGCCGGCAGCTCCAGGAGGTCGTGGCTCATCTCGTCGCGCCAGCGGCGAAGCAGCTCCAGCAGGTCCGGGTCGCGTTCGCTCTCCGGCAGCGCCCTCCACGCTCCCAGCGTCTCCCCCTGGAGCTCCGGCACGTGGAGGAGGGCATTCGTCGAGCCGGGCGGCGACTCCCGGTAGCGGCTGTCGAGCAGTTCGAAGAGCTCCGCCTGCTCCTCCTGGCCCAGCTCGCGGTAGGAGGCGACAAGCTGGCCGAACTGATCCGCCGCCTCCGGCCAGCGCTCACGCCGCAGCAGCGCTCGGGCCGCCTGGAGCCGCACCCGCACCCGCGTCGGCAGCATCTTCTGGCGCTCTCCCGCCTCCAGGATGTTCTTCAGCGCGGCATCCGCCTGCACCAGCACCCGCAGGGCCCGGTCGAGGTCCACCTCCAGCAGCTCCAGGGCGTCTGACAGAAATCCCTGAGCACGGAGCTGCGCGTCCTGCCCTCGTTCCAGCAGGTCGTCGTGCAGGAACGCCACCGTCTGCTCGGCAGCCAGCCGCTCGTTTACCAGGCCCTCCAGGAACAGGTCGCGCTCCTCGCCGGGCTGATCGACGAAGATCAGCGTCTCCGTGGAGCGGCTGATCGCCACCCGGAGCTCGTCGATCGCCCGCCGAGCCTCGGCCTGCCGCGGGCCGGAGCGCGCGGCAGGCGCGGCGAACATCGCGCGCAGCTTCGCCAGTGAGGCGGAGGCGTCCCAGATGAGCACGTAGTCCCGGTCCAGCCCTTTGACCGTGGATGGCGAGAAGCAGAGGTCGGCGTAGCGCGCGCCGTCCAGCGGGCTGTCTCCGCGCTCGGTCAGCGTGCGGACGATCGCCACGCCCGGCGTCTCGCGCAGCGTGTCCAGCCACTCGGCCGTGTCCGGCCGGCTCTCGTCGACCAGGGCCACGTACACCTGGCCCGCGCCCCCCTCGATCGGCTCGAGCCGCGGGTTCCCCTTGGGCCGGAACTCCTTGTCAAGCTGGCTGTAGAACTCCAGCGAGCGGTCGATGACGCGCACCACGGAGCCCGGGCTGCGCTGCGACATTCGGAGCTGGAACTCCCGCGGCTCGCTCTCCAGGCGCGCGGTGAGCACGTCCTTGTACAGCCCCCACTCGAAGCCGCTCGGGTGCACGATCTGACTCTCGTCGCCGGCCGCGATGAAGAGCGTCGGGCCGTGCTCGCTCCCCGCTCGCTTCGCCGCCTCCGCCAGCACCGCGAGCTGGAGCAGGGTCAGATCCTGCAGCTCGTCCACCAGGAAGCCAACGTACCGCCCCAGGGCTTGCTTGTGGCCTCCGGCCGCCAACTGCTGCCAGGCCCGCCAGGCGGTGAGCTGGAGGCTCTGCTGCTCTGCCGTCGTGACGAACTTCTGCGCCAGGTCCCACGCCTGGTCCAGCGCGAGCGCGTCGATGGCCCCTCGGCGCATCCTGGCGTAGGCCTTCCGATCGAGCAGCGGCCGGGTGCAAGCCCGCAGGTACCGGGCGTCCAGGGCAAACGGCAGCGCGCGCCCGATGACATAGGCGCGCACCTCTGTCCAGAGCGAGGTCTCCGCGCCCTGCCAGTACCGCACCTCACGAGGCGGCTGCATCCGTAAGAAGCGGTAGAACGCCTCCTCCTCCATCTCGTCGTCCGGGCCCTGCTGGCGGACCGACGACGAGCTACTGCCAGCCCAGCGCGCCAGGACGTCGTCCACGGTCATGACGTCAACGCGCCCGTGCAGCTCGTCCGCCAGCCCATCGAAGAACTGCCGCGCCTCATCCGCTAGCCGCGCCGAAAGAGTCACGTACAGCAAGCGCGCGTCCGGCCGGGGCAGCGCCTCCTGCCAGGCGGCGAACAGGAGCGCGCCCGTCTTACCCGTCCCGGGATGGCCCACTACCAGCCGCACCGCGGCCGGCGACTGGACGACCGCCTCCTGCTCCTGGCCGAGCGGGTGCAGCTCGTGGAAGTCCGCGACGTCATAGTCGGCCGATGGATCGGCGCTCAGCGGCTGGCTGGTCTCGTCGTGGTGGCGCACCGCTCGCAGCACGATCGACTGCTCGGGAAACCCCCCTCCGTGGCCGTCAGCCTGGAACCACCACGCGTAGAAGTGCGAGCCGCTCACGCCCGAGCGCCGCCAGCGCCGGTCCGGCAGGTCCGCGACGTGGCTCGCCGGTCCGATCACGCCCTTCGGCCGTCCGGCCTGGCCGCGCGTGGCCAACTGCGCCACCAGCCACTCGAGCCGCGCCCGTTGTTCCGGGTGCTGCTCGGTCCAATCGCGGACGTCTGGATGCCGGTGAACCGCGAAGCGTGCCATCTATCCGAGGATTATACGAACGGCTCGCCGCCTGACTGCATTCGGCCGTTGATCGCCTGGCCCCGCGGAGACGCCAACAGCCCGACGCAACCTGGCGTCGGGCTGTTCCATCGGTGGCGGATCGCTGCCGCGGCATTCGGGGCACACTGCCAGCCGCCGCCGCGAGGGCTGGGCCGGGGCGGATACTCAGGACACGTTCATAGTTCCGGCCGGTGCGCTCAGGTGCAGCCGGTCCCACTCGGCGTAGGCGTCGGTGAAGAAGGTCAGCCGCGTCTTCTTGTACTCCCTCGTGGAGTAGAGCGAGCGGTAGTCAGACACTCCCACTGTCCGGGAGATCGCGGACAGCACGGCCTCACACTCGTCCCGCGATTGGCCGTGGACCATCGTGAAGACGCTGTAGGGCCAGTCCGGATACGTTGGCCGCTCGTAGCAATGGCTGACGGCCGCGAAGCCAGCCATCCGCGCGCCGACCTCGGCCGCCTGCTCCAGCGGGACAGCCCAGACGCCCATCGCGTTGGCCTTGAAGCCGGCCTCGCGATGGCGCAGCAGCGCCGCGTAGCGGCGGTAGAGCCCGCGCCGCCGCATGTCCACCGCCCGCGCGAAGAGCGCCTCCTGGCTCCAGCCAAGCCGCTCCGCCATCGGTTGGAACGGCTGCTCGACGCTCGGGAGGTCTCCCTGCAGCTCGCGGACGAGCGCCACGTCCTCGGCGCTCAGCTCGCCCGGCGCGGCCTTCGCTCGGTCCGCGTCGGAATACGCCGTCGCTGACTGCGTGTCTGCCGCCCGATCGCCGGTCAGATCGAGGTTCACCCCGATCTTGAACAGCCGCAGGGCCGGCAGCAGACGGGTGCTGGTCGCGCCGGACAGCTCGTGCAGACGCCCCACCGTCCTCCCGAGATCGCCGCCCGGTGCGACGGCGATGGTGTACCAGAGGTTGAATTCGTGGTCGCGCTGGTAGTTGTGCGTCACACCGGGATGGGAGTTGACGATCTCCGCCGCCTGCTCCAGGCGCTCCGCCGGGTACTGCGCGGCCACCAGGCTGGTCTCGTACCCGAGGCTACGGGCGTCGAAGATGGCGCAGATCTGGCGCAGGATGCGTCCACGCCGCAGCCGCTCCAGGCGCGCCAGCACGTCCGCCTCCGTCAGGCCAACCTGCTCGCCCAGGGCGCGGTACGGGCGCGGTACTAGCGGCACGACGGCCTGCATCGCGTTGAGCAGTTGACGGTCGCGATCGTCCATCGCGGGCCGCTCCCCCACGAGGCTGCCCGCGTCGCCCGCGTGCCGGCTCATCAGCGCGCCCCAGCCTCGGCCGGCTGTGGCGTCTGGACCAGCGCCGCGGCCAGGCCCGCGCCGCCGTCGAACACCGCCTCCAGCGGCGGCAGCTCGGGCAGCGGCTGCCCGGGCTGGTACAGGCAGGTCGGATCCGAGGTCAGCGGATTGCCGGTCAGCGCCCAGGCGCGGGCACGGCTGCCGCTGCAGACGTCCCGGTAGGCGCAGCGACCGCACTTTCCGAGGAGCTGGGTGGAGTCGCGCAGGGAGGTGAACAGCTCGTGCTGGCGATACAGCTCCACGATCGACGTCTCGCGGACGTTGCCGGCCGAAGCCTGAAGAAAACCGCTGGGGTACACGTCGCCAAGGTGCGAGACGAACGCGAAGCCCTTCCCGTCGTTCACACCCTGCTGCTGGGGCGCCTGGCCACCCTCGCGAAAGGCGTAGCCCAGGCCGGTCGCCTCCCAGCGCACGCTCTCGCTCGGCTGATCTGGTGGCAGCCCGCGCAGCATCCGCTCCTGCTGGATCACCACCCGGCGGTAGTGCTGGGCCGCGGTGGTGCGAACGCGGAACGGCGCTCGCTTGGAGAGCTGCCACAGCCAGGTCAGCACGGCCTCCGTCTCGGCCGCGTTTAGCATGTCCTCCCGCTGGCCGCGGCCGGTCGGGACCAGGAAGAAGACGTTCCAGACGGTGATGCCCTGCTCCAGCAGCAGGGCCGCCACGCCGGGCAGGTCTCCAACCGTGCCGCGGGTGACCGTCGTGCCGATCTGGATCGGATAGCCGAGCGCCTTCGCGTCGCGGATGATCTCGATCGTTCGCGCAAAGGAGCCCGGCACGCCGCGGAAGCCGTCGTGCTTGGCCTCGAGCGCGTCGATGCTCACGTGGATCATCCTCGCGCCCGCCTCGCGCATGCTCCTGAGACGCTTCTCAGTCACCAGCTTCGTGGCGGAGGGGGAGATGCCGACACTGAGGCCCTGCTCGGTGGCGTAGGCGGCCAGGCCCTCCAGGTCGCGCCGCATGAACGGATCGCCGCCGGTCAGGATCAGGATCGGGCGTCCCAGCTCGACCAGCCCGTCGATCAGGCGCTTGCCCTCGTCGGTTGTCAGCTCGCGCGGGTCGCGCCTGGGAATGGCCATCGCTCGGCAGTGCTGGCAGGAGAGCGCGCAGGCGCGGGTGGTCTCCCAGGCGACGACGTACGGCGTCTGGTTGAAGTCCACGCTGAAGTAGTCGGGGTGGCCCGGTCGGTCAGGCATGGCTCAAGACCTCCTGCTGGACCCCGATCTCCTCGTCCGTCAGGTAGCAGCTCGGGTCTGGCGCCCAGGGATCGCCGGTCAGCGTGGCGGCCCGCGAGCGGAAGTTGCCGTTGCAGATGTCCAGGAAACGGCACTCGGCACAGCGGCCCTTCAGCAGCGGCCGGCGGTCTCGCAGGCCGGCCAGCACCGGGTTGCTCAGGTCAGACCAGACCTCGCTGAACGGGCGCTTGCGCACGTTGCCGAGGACGCACTTCCACCAGAACTGGTCAGGGTGGATGTTGCCGCGGTTGTCAACGTGGCCGATCGCGATGCCGGAGCGGTTCCCGCCGCTCCCGGCCAGGATCGCCCGCACGCGGTCCGCCTCGGCCTGGCCGCGCTCGCGCTGCAGCCAGAGGTAGAGGAATGCCGCGTCGGTGTGGTTGTCTACCGTCAGCAGCTCGATCGGCACGCCGCGCTCCACGTAGTCCGCCGCGCGGCGGAAGATGTTCTCAACTGCCGCCCGCGCCTCGACCGGGTCCAGCAGGTCGGCGATCAGGGTCCGGCCGCGGCCGGAGGGCACCAGGTGGTAGAAGCAGACGCGGTCGATGTGCTCCCGCTGGAGGAGCTCGAACAGGTTGTCCAGGTCGCGGACGGTGTGGCGGGTCAGGGTCAGGCGCACGCCCACGCGCAGACCGGCCGCCTGGCAGTGGCGAATGCCGGCCAGCGCCGCCTCGAATGCACCCTTCACGCCGCGGAAGTAGTCGTGCGTCTCGTCGATGCCGTCCAGGCTGATCCCAACGTATCCGACGCCCAGGCGCTTGAGGCGCCCGGCGATCTCGGGGGTAACCAGCGTGCCGTTGGTCGAGAAGGTGATGCGCAAGCCCAGCTCACGGGCATACGTCGCCAGCTCCAGAATGTCGGGGCGGATCAGCGGCTCGCCGCCGGAGAACAGCACCACCGGCACGCCGAAGTCAGCCAGGTCCTTGAGCAGGGCGCGTCCTTCCTCATGGCTCAGCTCGCCCGGGAAGTCCTGGTTGCCGGCCGCGGCGTAGCAGTGGATGCACGCGAGGTTGCACTTCCGGGTGACAGTCCAGACGACGACTGGCCGGTGCCAGGCTTCTCCCTGCCCAGGCCCGTAGCGGAGGTGGTCCGTCTCCGTCTGGACGCCCCCGAGCAATCGCGTCACACCAAGCATCGCGCCCTCCCACACGGTTCGAAGTCTGTCTGGACGCGTGGTCCGCTCGCTCCAGCTCGCGTTCTGTCAGATGTGCTGTCCCGATCGGGGCGCGGCCGCGGTAGCCGTTGCTGTCTCGCCGGGCCCGGCGTGGTCGGTCTCCAACCTGTAGCCGGGTGCTGCTGCTCTTACTGTCCCAGGCGAGCCGGGCCGGAAAAAGGGTCAAGCATCCCTCCTACCGAAGGACACCTGTCCCTACTCACCCGTCCCGCTATCCATCAGTGCTTGCGCGGGATCTGGCGGGGCGTCGGAGACACTCCCTCCGGGGCCCTCCGGCGAGCTGCTGAAGCGCGCTTCCTTATTGTACCTGGCTCCATCCGGCTCCAGACGCCCCGGTTCTCTCCCGGGTGTGCCCGAGAAATGTTGCAGACCACCCGCCGACTGGTAGGGGCGCGGGG
>JADZDV010000562.1 GCA_020850915.1 Chloroflexota bacterium
CGGCCGGGATGTTCCGATAGTCCTGCCAGACGACGTTGCTGCCAGATATCCGCGGCTTCACCTGGGCGTTGTCGTTGCGCGCTATGCGGCTGATCTCCTGGGCTGAGTAGCCCTCTTGCGCCGTGGTCAATCGCACCTGGCTGGCGATAGGAATAACCGCGGCGGCTATTACTGCCGTGGCGGCGATTCGTATCAGGCTACCCCTGTTGCCCGCGGTTGTTCCCACTGTCCCCTCCGTATCTTCGCATAGGGCCCGACGGTTTCCCGAGACGATCGCTCGCTTCAGAGCCCCTGTTGTCCAAGGTTAGTGCGCGGTGTCAACTTGCTAGCTGCCCGGGTCGTACCAATTGCATATCGAATCATTGTAGCCGGGCTGCCGAGCGTGAGCCCGTCCACCCTCCAGCGATTCCCGCGACGCCGCCAACCGCGATGTTGAAAGCCACATTGAAAATGATTGCTGATGGATCCAGCGACGCGTTTGGGCCCAGGGGCCAGAGTGCCGCGGTTGTCAGGGCGCCGGCCGCGGCGATGGCGCCAGCGAGGACCCCCACCTCGGCAGCCGGCCGAACCATTCGTGTCGCGCGACCAACGCGCTCGGCGATCGTCGTCGCGATCATGATGTCCACAAGGTTGTCGACGACCCAGATGAAGGCCTGTCGGTTCAGGTCGTCGGCCGAGCCGCGGGACAGCATGTGTGCCAGCACGTCCACGACAACGATCAGCAGACCGGCCAGAAGCCCGGCTCGGACCACACTCTGCATAACCACTAGCTTCCCGTTTTCCGCCGGATGTCTCACTCCCGCGACTCTTCCGCGTGTTGGCACGCCTCCTGCAAAAGGCGCGGCCGGAGTCAGCGCTTCGCGACGGGTCAGGAAAGGGCCGGCGAGATGAGGTGCGGTGATGGCTTACCCGCGTCAGTGCGAGGGCTGCGGCACTCAATATGCCACATTCGCGGAGCACGCGGGCGTGTCCCATGCGACCGTCTGCGCGACGGATGGCGGCACGCCCAGTCCGTGGGTTCCGTCCAAGCCAGGGCGTGTGCTGGACATCGGCTGTCGACTCTGCGGCGCCGTGGTTCGGTGGGACTACTTCGGCGCGAGCCAGGGGCACCGGCTGGGACGCTCGCTGGGCCTGGTCACGCAGCCCCGGCCGAATTGGCAGATCAGCCAGCCGGCCGACGCTCGGGCTCGTCTCGAGCGCGAGCGTGGAGGGCGTCTGGCATCCTGACGCCGGTGCCGCGAGGCTCATTCAGCCGGGACGTCACCAGGTAGAGCGGCAGGCTGGCCAGGCAGATCACCGCGTCGCCAGACGGCGGTCAGGACGGATAGCGGCAGTAGATCGGCGCGATATCTTTGAAGTCGCGCCGACGAATGAGCCCCTCGTTTACCAGCGAGTCCAGCGCGCGCCGGCAGCTCCAGCGGCTGATGCGCAGCTTCGTGGCCAGCGACTCGGCTGTCTCACTGGCGCTGGGCGCCTGGAGAATGAACTCCCGAACCCGCTGCCGCGTCGTCTCATGCTGGCCAAAGAACATCATGCAGACTCCCCTCCGACGACGGTCACCACGATGGCAATCAGGAACAGGATCAAGAGCGGCATCCCTGTCTCCGGCATCGTCGACCCCCCGATGGCGCAACACTTGTTGCTCTTAGATCTTAGGCGTCCGCCATCACGCCAGGGTCACGTCCGGCGCCCCGTGTGTCACACCTGGGTCACGAACGTCACGACGCGCGTCCTTTTCACCTGATGGCCGCGTCGCGCATTCGGAGTGGTGTACCGCCAGCCAGAGCAGGGCACACAGCAGCCAGAACAAGGCGACAGTGTGGAAGAACACGGGGCTGGCAAAATAGTGGTCAAACAGACCGGCGGTGAGCGCCGCGATCAATGCGCCCTGTAGCGCGACGACGAGGTCGGCGACCAGTGGATCGCCCCGCGCCGCCTGCGCGCGCTGCGCCCGTAGCAGCAGGAACGCCATGCAGGCTAGAAACACCAGCAGCGCTGGGATGCCGCTTGTCTCGGCGATGGTGAGATAGAGGCTCGAGACACCTGGCGCCAGATCGATCGTCGGCGGCCCACCAAATCCGATGCCCGCCACAGGGTGCGCGGCAACGATCTCGAGGGCGTTCCGGTACTCGTCGAGGCGCATCCCCGCCGCCTTATCCCGACCCGCGAAGCCGGACTGCACGCGGTTGAACAGATAGCGACCAGTCGGTGAGACGGCGGCTGCGCCGGCTGCCACAACACCGAGCCAGAGCATCTGACGAAAGCGGACCAGCGCCAGGAAGGCGAACGCGACCGTCAGACCAACCCACGATGCCCGGGACTGGCTCATGAGCATCGCCGCGATCATGACCAGAGTGGAGACGCCGAGCACGGCTCGCGGCAGGACCGGGTACCGGGCGAACAGTTGGAACACGGCGATCGACGCGGCGATCATCAGGACGCCGCCCAGGACATTGGGATCGACCGACGTGCCGGTCGCCCGCAGCACGTCCGAGTACGTGTCGTTCTCACCCGGTAAGAACCTGAGCACCGAGGATCCCGTCGGATAGCCCAGCGGAGCCAGCGCAGACAGGAGGCGCACCGTCAGGTCACGCGGCGCAAGGTAGAGCGCGACCCCGATGGCGCCTTCCAGGCTGCCCGCCAGCACCAGCGTGCGGGTGAGTCGAACGAGCATGTCACGACCGCTCCAGAGATTGACGGCCAGCGCGAACACGAACATGCTCGCGAACAGCTTCACGACCTTCCGGGTGAGCTCCAGCCCCCCCGCGTACGACTGGCTCAAGATGTGGGAGATCGCCATCAGCAAGACCAGGAGCGTCAGCATGGCACCAACCGGCCTCAGCCGGACCTGCTCATGGCGAACGGCGGTCCGCGCAAGCCCGCGGCCGTAGGCGAGGACCAGGAGACCGTCGAGCATGGTGAGCTGGACACCCACGCGCAAGGGCACGACAGCGAACGGCAGAAGAAAGACGAGTCCAACGATGAGGTAGGCCGTGAGCGACGGCCATCGAAGGATCGTCAGGAGGAGCGGCAGACCAAGCGCGAGGCCAATGCCAGCGGGCCCCAGTCCAACCAGCGCGCCAACGCCGGCTCCGACGAGCGCCGCGATAGCTGCCGATCGCCGGACGTCGCCGGCGACCGCGCCTACCAGCGGACCGGGCGTCGCCACGCGCCGCCGAGCCGGCGGCGCGGCGATTGACACGCCCTCACGCACCTGGACCATGACCGAACAGGGTTGTACACAGGTGGAAGCCGGACTAGAGCATACCAGCGCGCATCACTGACTCACTCACTCACTCACTCACTCACTCACTCACTCACTCACTCACTCACTCACCATCACCGCCAGTCACGCCCGGATCCA
>JADZDV010000563.1 GCA_020850915.1 Chloroflexota bacterium
GACGGCGCCTCCTGCAACATTGTTCGGTCGCACCCGAGCCTTTCTGTGCGATAGCGTGCTATAGTGCCGCGAGAAACAACTCCTCTTCGGCCGCGCCACCACGACAGGCCGGTGATACACCTGCTGGACGTAATCGCCGATGAACCTCCGCACTCCTGGCCCCACTCCCCTGCCTCCGTCCGTCCGCGAGGCGCTCACGCGTGACATGGTTGACCACCGCGGCCCCGCCTTTGCCGCGGTCTACAAGGAGGTCGACAAGAACCTCCACGATCTGTTCAGCACAACTGACGACATCCTCCTGCTGACCTGCTCCGGCACCGGCGGTCTCGAGGCTTCGGTTGCCAACTTCTTCTCCGCTGGCGACAAGGTCCTGGTCGTCTCGATCGGCTACTTTGGCGATCGCTACGACAAGATCTCCCGCGCCTACGGACTCGACGTCACCGCGCTGAAGTACCAGCCGGGCCAGGCAGCGGACCCCGCGGACATCCAGGCGGCGCTGGAGGCCGATCCCGGCATTGCCGCCGTCATGGTGACTCACAACGACACCTCGACGGGCACCACCAACGACGTCGAAGCGATCGGGAAGGTCGTCAAAGGCGCTGGCAAACTGTTCCTGGTGGATGCGATCAGCTCGATCGGCTCGATCCCCCTCGAGACGACCGCCTGGGGCTGCGACGTCGTCGTGACCGCCGGCCAGAAGTCCTGGATGATCCCACCCGGCCTGGCGTTCGTATCGGTCAGCCCCCCGGCCTGGGAGCGCCACCAGACCTCGCGCCTGCCACGCTTCTACTTCGACCTGACCGAGGCGAAGAAGGCGTCCGAGATCAGCTCTACGCCCTGGACGCCGGCAATCAGTCTGTTCTACGCCCTCCAGGCCTCGCTGCGGCTCATGAAAGAAGAGGGCCTATCGAACATCCTCGCCCGCCACGCGCGACTGGGCAACCTGGTGCGCGGCCGGCTGGCAGCGCGCGGCTTGAAGCCGGTCCCGGAGGACCAGGCGCGCGCCTCGAACACCGTGACGGCCTTCTACCTGCCCGAAGGCGCGGACGCCAGGGCAGTCCAGCGCGAGCTGCGGGAGCGGTTCGACGTGCACCTGGCGGGCGGCCAGGGCTCGCTGGCCGGCAAGATCCTGCGCATCGGTCACCTCGGCTACGTCCAGGAGCCCGAGCTGAATGAGGCACTCGATGCCCTCGAGACCGTTCTGGAGCTGGCGCCCGTCGCTTCCTGAGCCACGGGCCGCGCACAGACCGGACCGCGCCTGAGCGTCCGGTGCGTGCGCGGCGTTCTGTCTCCTGGGTGCGACGCCTACCCGCTTACCAGCCGACAGGAAACGGAGACTCCCATCACTGACGTTGCACTGGTTGCCGGGCAGTCCGCGACCGACGAGGCGACCGTCGAGGCACCCTGCGTCGTCGTCGCCGACGCGATCGCTCGGGAGGCGCTGACCCCGCTGGAGGGGCGAGCCAGGCTCATGTTCCGCCACGCGCCAGGCGCACCAGACCTGCTCACGCTCCTGGCAACCGCGGACGCGCTGGTCGTTCGCAGCGAGACGCGCGTCACCCCCCAACTGCTCGCCGCTGCGCCACGGCTGAAGGTCATCGGGCGGGCTGGCGCCGGCGTGGACAACATCGACCTGCCGGCTGCCACCCAGCGCGGCATCGTGGTGGTGAACGCGCCAGGCGGCAACACCATCGCCGCGGCGGAGCACACCGTCGCCATGCTGCTCGCCGTCACCCGCCGAATCCCGGCCGCCGACGCCGCGCTCAAGCGGGGGGAGTGGCAGCGTAGCAAGTTCGTGGGTCGGGAGCTGCGTGGAAAGGTGCTCGGCATCGTCGGGCTGGGCCGGGTCGGCTATGAGGTGGCGAGGCGACTCCAGTCGTTCGAGATGCGCGTCGTGTGCTACGACCCGTACGTCACCGCGGAGTTCGCGCAGCGGCATGGCTTCGAGCTGGCGGAGCTGCGCCAAACGCTGAGCCAGGCGGATTACATCACGGTACACACCCCGTTGACGGAAAGCACGCGCGGCCTGATCGGGCGGGAGCAGCTCTCGTGGCTCAAGCCGACAGCGATCGTCATCAACTGCGCCCGCGGCGGCATCATCGACGAAACCGCCCTGGCGGAGGCCCTGGACAACGACACGGTCGCCGCGGCGGCGATCGACGTCTTTTCGAAGGAGCCGGCCACGGACAATCCGTTGACGCGGCATCCGAAAGTCGTGGCCACGCCGCATCTTGGCGCCTCCACGGTCGAAGCGCAGTTGAACGTGGGCCTCCAGGTGGCGGAACAGCTCCTCCAGGTGCTCGAGGGCAAGCCGGCTCAGTTCGCGGTGAACGCCCCAGCCCTCCCACCAGAGCTGGCCGAGCTGCTCCAGCCGTACGTCAGCCTGTCCGGCCTACTCGGTTCGCTGGCCACCCAGCTCTCGGACGGCCAGTTCCGCGGCGTCGTCGTATCGGTTGGTGGGGAGCTGGCGACAAGCGACACGAGCGTCTTCACCGCGGCCGCCCTTCGCGGCCTGCTGGCGCCAATCTCCAGCGATCCGGTGACCTTCGCCAACGCACAGCTCCTGGCGCGCCAGCGCGGGCTGCACCTGGTCGAAGAGCGGAACGCGGACGCGGAGCCATACACCAGCCTGCTAGCCCTGACCCTCCAGACGCAGCAGGGCAGTCTGCGGGTGGCCGGCACGATTGTGAACGGCGAGCCGCACATTGTGGGCATTGGACCGTACCGCCTGGACCTGGTGCCCTCCGGCGGCTACCTCCTGGTGACCCATCACGAGGACCGGCCCGGGATGATTGGAAAGGTCGGCACGATGCTCGGCGAGGCCGACGTGAACATCTCGTCGATGCAGGTCGGTCGCGAGCAGAGGCGTGGCCAGGCCATCATGATCCTCAGCGTGGACGAGCCAATCGCCCCGGAACTGCTCGCGCGGCTGCGAGCCGTGCCGAACATGGCTGCTGTGCGGGTCGTCCAGCTCTGATGAGCGCCTGCTGATCGCCTGGCCGCCACCGTGCCCCGTAGCCTCGCCCTCCAGCTCCTGCGCATTCAGTACTGGTTCGATCGCCTGGACGATGGACGGCGAGTCCTCGCCGCGCTGGCGCTGCTGGGTCTGGTGGCGGCCGGCTGCCTCTACGCCCTCGGAATCGGCAGTACGATCATCGTGAGCCGGCTGTCTGTCGAGGAGCCGGTCGCCGCGGTCACCACCGCGACGAGCCCCGTCGCGCGCACGCCAACCCCCGTCCCGGCCGCGCCAACGATCGCCATTGCTGCCGCCAACCCGCCCCCCACCGCGACGCCTGACGTCGTGGCCGCGGGCGATCTGATCGAGCCGCCGGCCGTCCAGGAGCTGACCCTGCTGCCCAGGCCACCCGAGATCGAGCCGCTCAAACCGCGCATGCTGAGCACGCCGCCGCCCGTTGCCGCGCCGGTCGTCGTCAGTCCACAAGCCAGTCCAATCCTGCCGCGCCCCGCCGCGCCGGTGGCGAGCCCCGGGACAGGCCCCGCTCACGCCACGCCTGCCGCGCCAACCGGCACAACGTCGGCCCTGCCCACGGCGACACCGCTGATCCGTCCGCCTGGCGGTAGCGCGACGCCCGCGCAGCCTCCGGCGCCGTCGCCGACAACGCGCCCGCGGACGGTGGCGCCGCCGGCTCCAACGCCCACACCACGCGCCGCCACGCCCGCGGGTCCGACCTCGACGCCGTTCCGTCGCTGAGCGGCGACCGCGGGCTCGGAGCCATGGCCCTGCTATACTCTTTGCACATTCCCCCGGCAAAGGGCGCGAAGGGGGCTGCGTGCCTGGCAAAGATCTCGTGAGCCTGGCCGACTGGTCGGCCGAGGATCTCACACGCGCCCTGGACCTCGGCGGTCGCCTGAAGGCGGACCGCGCCGGCTTCGCTCAGGCGCTCACCGGGCGCATTCTCGCCCTGGTCTTCCAGAAACCCTCCCTTCGAACCCGCGTCTCGTTTGAGGTCGGCATGTCCCACCTCGGCGGCCATGCGATGTACCTCTCCAACCAGGAGCTGGGCCTCGGTCAGCGAGAGTCCGTCCCGGACGCCGCGAAGGTGCTGAGCCGCATGGTGGACGGCATCGTCGCGCGGACCTTCGACCATCTGGTCGTAGAGCAGCTCGCGGAGCACGCGACGGTGCCGGTGGTGAACGGCCTCTCCGATTTCGAGCACCCCTGCCAGATTCTGGCGGACGTCCTGACGATGCGTGAGCACAGCGGTCAGCTCCAGGGGCTCAAGGTCGCCTGGGTCGGCGACGGCAACAACGTCACCAATTCGTTGATGCTGGCGGCGGCGCGTTTCGGCTTCGATCTCGACGTCGCAACGCCCCCTTGCTTCGAGCCCGACGCCAAGCTGACAGCGCGGGCACGGCGCGAGGCGGAGGCGAGCGGCGCCACCATCCGGGTACTGAATGACCCGCGCGCCGCGGTGGATGGGGCGGACTACGTCTACACTGACGCCTGGTACAGCATGGGCCAGGAGTCTGAGCGCGACGAGCGGCGAGACATCTTCCGCCCCTACCAGGTCAACGCCGCGCTGATGGCAGCGGCCGGCGAGCGCGCCCGGGCGATGCACTGTCTGCCGGCCCATCGGGGTGAGGAGATCACGGACGACGTCCTGGACGGTGACGCGTCGGTAGCGCTGGACCAGGCAGAGAACCGCGTGCACGCCCAGAAAGCAGTGCTCGTCATGCTGCTCGGAGATCGGCCCGTGCCGGCCTGAGGCCCCCCGATGGACACGATCACTAGCTGGCTCCCCACGCAGGTCCCCCGTCTCGACTGGCGGAGCGTCGCGGACATCGTGATCGTGGCCGTGCTGATCTACGGCGTGCTCATGCTCATCAAGGGCACAACCGCCGTCATGGTAGTCCGCGGCATCGCCGTCCTGGTGCTGGTGGGCGCGCTGCTCTCCAAAGTGCTGGACCTGCCGGTCCTGGGCTACCTGCTGCGCGCCTCCATCCCCGCCCTGATCGTGGCGATCCCGATCCTGTTCCAGCAGGAGCTACGCCGCGCGCTCGAACAGATCGGCCGGGCTGGCGGGCTGCTACCGCACGGCATCACGGCTTCCAACATGGCACGCCAGATCGACGTGATCGCCGCCGCGGCGCACCGCCTCTCCGACCGCCGCTGGGGGGCGCTGGTGGTGCTCGAGCGCGGGACGGCTCTGGGTGAGTACGCCGGCACCGGCGTGGAGCTGGACGCGATCCTGTCGGTGGACCTGCTCGAGCAGATCTTCCACCCGAACACCCGCCTGCATGACGGCGCGGCGATCGTGCGCGGCGAGCGAGTCTTCGCCGCCGCCTGCGTGCTGCCGCTGGCGGAGGGCCTGCTGGCCGGGCAGACCTACGGCACGCGCCATCGCGCCGCGATCGGCATCACTGAGCAGACCGACGCCCTGAGCGTTGTCGTATCCGAGGAGACGGGCCAGATCAGCATCGCCAACAACGGGCGGCTGGTGCGCAATCTCGACGAGGTGAAGCTCCGCAAGGTCCTGTCCATCCTCTACCGGCCTGCTCTTGGCGACGACATCAAGCACTGGCTGCGTCCCCGCGCCCCCGCCGGCGGACGCGTCAGTCTGGCGATGATCGCCATGGGTGTGATGGGCGCCCTGGAGCGTCTTGCCCGGTGGTTCGGCGGCCCGAAGGCTGGCTGATGGGTTCCGGGCCACGCTTCGACCTGGGCCGCGCCTTCCTCGCTCTCGCCCTGGCCATCGCGCTCTGGTGGACTATCGAGTCCGAGCAGAACCCTGAGCGGTTCGAGCTGCTGGCAGGCGTGCCAATCGAAGTGACGGTCGTCAACATCCCGCCAGGCTTCGTGCTGGTTGGCGAGCAACCAACGATCCAGGTGGAGGTGCGCGCGCCAACGCGCGTCTGGAGCCGGCTGCGCTCGGGCTCCTTCCAGGCCAGAGTCGACGCCTCGCGCGCCGGTCCCGGCGCCACGGAGCTGGCGGTCTCAGTGGACGCCCTGGACACCGCCGTGACCCAGGTCACCCCGGTGCCCGCGCGCGTGAACGTCGTCCTGGAAGAAGTCCGGGAGCGGACTGTGCCGGTCCAGGTGGTAACGACCGGCTCCGTGCCGTTTGGCTACAGCTCCGGCGAGCCGACGGTCGCGCCGGAGCAGATCTCGGTGCTGGGACCGGCATCCGTCGTGCAGCGGGTGGACCGCGCCATGGTGGAGCTTTCACTCAGCGGACTGACCGTGCCGGTGAACAACAGCTACGCGCCGGTGGCTGTCGACCAGCGCGGTCAGCAGGTTCAGGGCATTCGCCTGCGGCCGGTCACGGTGAACGTCGAGATTCCCATCAGTCAGCAGGTCAGCTACAAGCAGGTCGGTATCCGGCCGCGCACCACGGGCCGCCCCCAGACCGGCTACTTCGTCGAGTCGGTCGACGTGAGCCCGATCTCCGTGACAATTGTCGGCGAGCCGGGCGAGCTGTCGAAGATAGACTACGTCGACACCGAGGACGTGGACGTCTCCTCGCTCAGCTCCACCGCCGTGCGGCGCGTGGCGCTCCGCGTGCCGAGGAACGTGGCCCTGCTCAGCGGCAGCGAGCCGCAGGTGAACGTCACGGTCAAGATCAGCTCGCTCACGAGCTTGCAGGTTGTCAGGGTGACGCCCGCCGTGCTAAACCTCAGCACAGAGCTTCGCCTGGACACGCCGCCTCCTCTCGTCGAGGCGGAGCTGAGCGGGCCGGCCCCAACCCTGCAAGCGCTCTCGACTGGAGGGCTCCGCGTCATCGTGGACCTCTCCGGTCTGGGAGCCGGGCTTCAGACGGTCCCGGTCGCTGTCGAAGTGCCCCCTGGCATTCAGCTCAACCGCGTCACACCCGACAAGCTCACTCTGAACCTCGTGCCCATTCCAGTTCGCACGCCCACGGTCGGCGCGACCAGCGTCGCGCCCTGAGTCGGCCGGGGAGATCGCAGGCCTCTCATTCATGCCTCGACCAATCGTCGCCATTGTCGGCCGACCGAATGTCGGCAAGTCCACCCTGTTCAACCGCCTCATCGGCGAGCGGCGGGCGGTTACCCACGACGTGCCCGGCACCACGCGCGACCGCCTCTACGGCACAACCGACTGGAATGGCCGTGAGTTCACGATCGTAGATACGGGTGGTATCGGCCTCACCGTGGACGAGCGCTTCATGAGCGAGGTCGCCGAGCAGGCTGACGAGGCCATGCGCGAGGCCGATGCGATCCTGTTCCTGGTGGACGCCCAGTCCGGGCCCTCGGGCGCCGACCTGGAGCTGGCGGAACGGCTCCGCCGCGCGCGGAAACCGGTCGTCCTGGGCGCCAACAAGGCCGAGAGCCCTCGCGCCAGACTGAACGCCTCGGAGTTCTACCAGCTTGGCCTGGGCGAACCGCTCGCCTTCTCCGGCCAGGAGGGTATCGCCACCGGCGATCTGCTCGACGCTCTTGTCCAAGCGCTGCCGCCACTCGACAGCCAAGAGGAGCCGATCGACGCGGACTGCGCCATCGCCATCGTCGGCCGGCCGAACGTCGGCAAGTCCTCCCTGCTGAACGCGCTGACTGGCGAGCGGCGCAGCATCGTCAGCGAGATCCCCGGTACGACCCGAGACACCATCGACACGCTGGTCGAGTATCACGAGCAACGCATCCTGCTCATCGACACGGCGGGCATCCGACGGCGCGGCCGTGTCGAGCGAGGCGTCGAGCAGTTCAGCGTCATGCGCGCCGTTCGCGCCGTCGAGCGCTCGGACGTGGTGGCGCTCGTGATCGACGCAACGGAGGGTGTGACGGCTCAGGACACCCACGTCGCCGGCTACGCTCAGGAGCAGGCCAAAGGCCTGATCGTCGTGGTCAACAAGTGGGACCTCGTCGAGAAGGACGACTACACCGTCCTGGAGTTCGGTCGTCGCCTCGAGCGGGACTTGAACTTCGTGGCGTATGCCCCCTACGTCTTCATCTCGGCAGTCACGGGCCAGCGCGTGCAGCGCGTGCTGGACCTGGCGCTCGAGGTGCGGGCCGAGCGCGCCAAGCGGGTTCCGACGGCGCAGTTGAACCAGGTCGTTCGCGACGCGGTCGCCGCGCACCGGCTCAGCGAGCGCGGCAAGGCCCTCAAGGTGCTCTACGCGACGCAGCCAGCCATCGATCCGCCGACATTTGTCTTCTTCGTCAACGAACCGGAGATCGTTCACTTCTCGTACCGCCGCTACCTGGAGAACCGGCTGCGCGAGGCGTTCGGCTTCAAGGGCACGGCGATTCGGCTGGTCTTCCGAGGACGAGACGAGGACTCGTAGCGGTCATCCAC
>JADZDV010000564.1 GCA_020850915.1 Chloroflexota bacterium
ACGAGCTGATGCGGCGTTTCGGCGGCTCCCGCATCGCCGGCCTGATGGACCGCCTCGGCCTCGAAGAGGATGTGCCGCTCGAGCACGGCATGGTCACCAAGGCGATCGAGGGCGCCCAGGAGAAGGTCGAGGCCTATAACTTCGACATCCGGAAGCACGTCGTCGAGTATGACGACGTGATGAATCGTCAGCGCGAGGTGCTGTACGACCAGCGCCGACAGGTTCTGGGCGACGCGTCGAGCGGCGAGTTGATCATGAGCTGGGTCGAGGACGAGGTCCGTGCGCTGGTCGGAACGAACCTCGCGGGCGAGCATTCGGCCGAGTGGGACTGGGAGAATCTCTTCAAGGAGATCTCGGCGATCTACCCGCTGCCCCAGGAGATCAACATCGCCGCCGCGGGGCCTGAGCCCACGCACGAGGAGGTCGTCACCAGGCTGCTGGAGCTGGCCGGCGACGCGCGCCGGGCTCGGGAGGAGAAGTTCGGCGCCGATCTGATGCGATCCATCGAGAGGTTCTGGCTGCTCCGCATGATCGACCAGCACTGGATCCAGCATCTCACGGCGATCGACGACCTGCGGGAGGGTATCGGCCTGCGCGCCTACGGCCAGCGGGACCCGCTGGTCGAGTACAAGCGTGAAGCGCACGAGATGTGGGAAGAGCTCCTGTCGAACATTCACGAAGACGTCGTCCGGACAATCTTCCACATCGTGCCACGCACCGAGCCCGTACGGGAACAGCCGCGCCAGATCATGACGAACCGCGATGGAGAGGAGGACGGCACCGGGCGGAAGCCGGTGAAAGCTGGCGCCAAGGTGGGCCGTAACGACACCTGTCCCTGTGGCAGCGGCAAGAAGTACAAACGCTGCCACGGGCGCTGACACGCGCTTGTCCGCCGATCCGCGCCAGCAGCTCATCGCCGTTCGCAACAACGTCGAGCGGGTCATCGTCGGCAAGCGCCGCGAGATCGAGCTTGCGCTGCTGGCGCTGGCCTGCGGCGGCCACCTGCTCGTCGAAGACGTGCCTGGCGTTGGCAAGACGACCCTCGCGAAAGCCCTCGCCCGGTCGGTCGGCTGCGCCTTCAAACGGGTCCAGTTCACCCCGGACCTGCTGCCGTCCGACGTCACCGGTGTCACCATCTACAACCAGAAGACGGGTGATTTCGAGTTCCGGCCGGGCCCGATCGTGGCCCAGGTAGTCCTTGCCGACGAGATCAACCGCGCGACTCCGAAGACCCAGGCCAGCCTGCTCGAAGCGATGGAAGAGCGCCAGATCACGGTGGACGGCGTCACCCATCGCCTTCCCCAGCCGTTCCTGGTCCTCGCCACCCAGAACCCGATCGAGTACGAGGGCACGTTTCCTCTGCCGGAGTCGCAGCTCGACCGGTTCATGCTGCGCATTCGCCTCGGCTACCCAGACCGCCAGGACGAGGTCGAGATCTTCGAACGGCAGCGGCTTGGCGACCCACTCGAGAGCCTCGGGCCGGTCAGCGGCCCGGAGCAGCTCGCCTCGGTCCAGCGAGCTGTCCGCGAGGTCCACGTCGACGGTCGCTTGCGTCACTACATCGCTGACGTTGGCCGAGCCAGCCGGGAGCATCCCGACCTCTTCCTGGGCGCCAGTCCGCGCGCCAGTCTCGCGCTCTACCACGCCAGTCAGGCGCATGCCCTGCTCGAAGGACGCGACTTTGTCACTCCCGACGACGTGAAGCAGCTCGCCATTCCGGTGCTCTCACACCGGCTGATCCTTCGGCCGTCGTCCCGTGTGCGGGAGGTGAGCCAGGAAGCCGTCGTCGCCGAGCTGCTCGCCAGCCTCCCGGTGCCAGGCAGCCGCGTTCCCGTCTAGAGCCCGTGGGTACGCTCGCCGCGCTCCTTGCCCTCGCCGCCGTGCTCGTCGGCTTGGGTGCCGTACAGAGCTGGTTCCTTCTGGAGGCGCTTGGCGAGGCGCTCCTGCTGACAATTGCTCTGTCGTTCGCCTGGAGCCGCTGGAGCGTGCGCGGCATCTACGTGCGTCCGCGCCCCCGCGCGATCCGACTGCAAGTGGGCGACACGCTGGAGGAGCGCTTCGAGATCGAGAATCTCTCCTGGGTGCCGAAACTGTGGCTGGAAGTGCTGGACACGGCCACCCACCCGGAACACAACCTCTCGCAGGTGGTCAGCTTGGGCCCGAAGGGACGGCGGGTCCGGGTCTTCCGAACACCCTGCCGTCGACGAGGCAAGTTCCGACTGGGGCCCGTCACTCTCGCGGCTGGAGATCCATTTGGCTTCTTCAGTCGGGAGCGGGAACTGCTTGGCGAGAGTTCACTGCTCGTCTATCCACCCATCGTGCCGCTGGACCGACTTCGGCCGCTGCCCGGCGATCTTGCCGGAGGCACGGCGCGCGGCGAGCGCGTACACTACCTGACGCCGAGCGTCGCCAGCGTCCGGGATTACGAGCCGGGCGACCCCTTTAGTCGAATCCACTGGACGAGCAGCCTGCGCCTGAATCGGCTGATGGTCAAGGAGTTTGAGCGAGACCCCTTCACGGATGTCTGGCTCATTCTCGATCTCGATCGTCACGCCCAGGTGGGGCACGGAGCAGTCTCCACCACTGAAATGGGTGTGGCTGTCTGCGCCTCTCTCGCCGCTCACTTCCTGCGCGAGGGACGAGCCGTGGGCATTGTCGCCGCGTCGAGTACGCTCGCGGCGGATCGCGGGACGCGCCAGCATGACCGGATGCTCGAGCTGCTCGCCACCGTGCAAGCCAGAAGCGGCGCGCTGAGCGCGGTGCTGCTGTCGCTCGAGGGCCGCTTGACCGGGCACCAGCACCTCGTTGTCGTAACGCCAACAACAGACATCTCTCCGATCGCCCAGATCGGCCACCTGGCCCGGCGGGGCCTCAGCGCATCGGTCGTGCTCCTCGACCCGGCGACGTTTGGCCAGGCACCCTCGCAGGCGGCGGTCGTCGGGGAGCTGCTCGCCGCGCGCATTCCGACGTACCGGGTCGGCCGCGAGTCGGCACTCGCCGAAGCGCTCAGTCGCCCGCTCGCGCAGGCCTACTGATGCTGCGAGCCGGCTCACGCGCCGCGCTTGTTGCACGGCTGGCCCCACCGGAAGGCGCGCTCACGCTCGTCCTGGTCGTGCTGCTCTGCTGGACCACACTCCACAGCATCGCCAGCGCGGGCTGGGGCGAGGCGGTGGAGCTGGCGCCCTGGCTCGCGCTCGTGGGCGCTCTCGTCGGCTACGTGTCCGCTCGCGGCCGGCTCCGCATGCTGCCTGCTCTGGCCATCGGCGCCCTGATCGGCGTCGAGCTGCTCTGGATCTTGCTTGCCTTGCGCGCGCCAGGCGAGAACTGGCAGACGCAACTCGCCAGCCTCGCGACTGACCTCGTTACCTGGACCAGCCGGCTGTCTAGCAGCGGCGCGACGCATCAGCCAACGGTCTTCGCCATCGCCATCGGCTGGGTTGGCTGGACGATCGGCTTCTTCTCGTCCTGGCTCGTCTTCCGGCTCCAGCACGCCTGGTGGGCCGTGGTCGCAAACTGCGCCGTCGGCATTATCCACCTCTCGTACGCGCCCACCAATCAGCTCCCAGCGCTCCTGGCAGCGGTGGTCCTGGGCATCTTGCTGGTCGCCAGCCTGGACGTCCATCTCCGGCGCTCGGTCTGGCAGAGCTACGGTTTCCCCATCGGCTTCCCCGAAACGCTAGCAACGCTGGCGCTTGGAGCAGGGATCGCCGGCGTGGCGCTGCTCGTGGCCTGGCACCTGCCCCCGGTCTCGGCCTCAGAAGACGTGTCCTCGAGCTGGCGCGAGTCCTGGGGGCCGTTCAACCAGGCTCAGCAGCAGGTGGACCGTCTGTTCGGGGGATCTCGCCAGCAGTCCCGCCCGGTCAGCGGCCTCCGTTTCAGCGCGGAGCTGGCGCCTCGCTCCAGTTTTGACCTGGGCACCGCGTCAGTGTTCTCCGCCGCG
>JADZDV010000638.1 GCA_020850915.1 Chloroflexota bacterium
CTCAGAGCCGATTCATGCAGGCTCGTCTGGCCCCACGTCAGCTGATCCAGCTCCACCACCGCGCCGCGTCCTGCGCCCTGGCCCGCCGCGCCCGCCAGGCTCACGAAGCTCGCGTCGTCATACCCCACATTGGCGCCCAAGGTCCAGGCCGTCGCTTGGCCCAGTCGATGGTCTGTGTACACCGCCGCCTGCTTGGCCGCGCTGCCCACCGTCTGGGCTGTCGAGACCGTGGCGTTCCATGTCGCACGCGCCGCCAGCCCCTCGGGGTCCACGTACACCCACGGGTTGCTCCCCGCATACGCGTACAGGTTCGCCCCGTCGGCGAAGCCTGACGGGTCGCGCTGCACGAATCGCCCCAGGCTCGGGCTGTACGTCCGCGCGTTCATGTGCCACAGGCCGGCGCGGGGCGTACCCGAGCTGAAGTAGCTCTCGGGGTCGCAGTTGATGCCTGAGTTGTCGCCCAGGCTGATCTGGCCGGTTAAACCGATCACGTTGCCCAGCGGCGAGTCGTGTGCCGCCGTCGTCCCCGAGCCGTTGAATACCGTACGCCTTCCGTACGTACTGTAATGGTAGCTCTCACTCACCACGCCGTTCTGCGTCAGGGCCGACACGTCCCCGCGGCTGTTGTGCAGCGCCGCGTGGAACTCGGGGTCCGTGCCCTCGTCGGGCCCGTCGACCCACATCCCCACCAGGTAGCCTGTCCGCGGAGACGTCATGAACCACTGCGCCGCACCGCCCTGCGTGTACGTCAGCACCAAGCCCCGGCCAGCGTAGTGCAGGAACTCGTACGGCAGCGGATCGCCCTGCTCGTCGTGCTTCAGTCGGCAGTTCAGCCTACCCAACGCGTCGTACGCGTACTTGGACACCAGCACGTCCGACCCGTCACGCACCACGATCAGCCGGTTGTCCCAGTCGTACTCGTACTTCCGGTCACCGTGCTGGGCCGTGTTGCCACGCCAGTCGTGGCTCACCGTCTGGCTGGTGATCGCCGTGTACTCGTTCTGCGCGTTGGCCGTCCGGCTCTGCGTCGACCCCGGCGTGTCCTGGTTCGTCGTGTCCCAGTTCCCCGCCGCGTCCAGCGTCCACGTGTAACGCGGGCTGCCCAGACTCGGCGGCGTCGAACTCGTCCCGTCCGCCTGCTTCGTCACGCGGTTAAGCGCGTCGACCTCGAACAGGTGCTGAC
>JADZDV010000565.1 GCA_020850915.1 Chloroflexota bacterium
GAGCGCGCCGGCCTCCTGGCAGCGGCAGAGCGTCGTGGCGCGGGACGGCACCCAGGTCTTCTTCTACTACGACACGACCACGGGCTCACGGGGGATCAAGGTCCGCACCTCGCCGGACGGGTTCGCCAGCGCCACGACCCTGACCCCGGCCGTGGCTGTGGTCGCCGACGACCAGGGGGGCGGCAGCACCTGGCCAATCGGTCAATCGGGCTTCGCGGTGGAGATCGACCAGGGCGCAGACGTCGAGAACCGCACGCTCTTCGACCGGATCTACGTCGCGGTGACCGGCAAGTCCGGCTCGCAGACGAACTTCTTGCAGATCTACACCTTGAGCCGGGATGCCACAGGCGCCTATGCCGTCGACGCCACGCCGATCACGGTCGCGAGCAACAGCGGCGGGTTGAGCGGCCCGACCTGGAGCGGGGCGACGCTCGCCATCGAACGGGAGAGCCAGGTCGGCACCGATGGCCAGGGCAACCCGATCCTGAAGGACTACCTGTGGGTCGGCGCCGACGAGAAAGGGACCAACGGCAAATACACCTACAAGACCTGGCATCGCGAGCTGCTTGCTGATGGCACGCTCGATCCCGCCGGCTGGACGGCGAGCACGCCCACCCTGGTCGCGGACGAGGCCACCCCACACTACGCGGCCCTGGTGGCCCTGACCGGCGGCGTCGCCGCGGTCGGGACGACCTCGGGCAAGTTCCAGAGCACGACCTATCCGCGCGGCGGCTCCTGGGAGAGCCTCACGCAGATCCGCCTGAAGCCGCCCTTCCTCAATAAGACGTACAGCGTCATCGCGGTGACGGATCCGCTCTCGCCGGACAATGAGCGCTTCGTTCCACTTGTCGTGCTGCTGCCCGTTGACGAGCAGGAAAACACCAAGACCGACAAGCCGGAATACTACGCGCGCCGCTACGACCCGAACCAGAGTCAGGGGCTCCACCTCGCCGCCGCCTGGGAGCGGCCCCATGACCAGTTCGACGCCATCCCGCCCGGTAGCAAGGAGAGCTACAGTCCCCAGCTTACCTGGGATGGCACGAGCTTCTACTGCTTCTACCTGGCCAAAGTCACCAACAGCGAGCGGAGCATCAACGGCAAGCGCGGCCAGCTGGGCGACACGGCGGGCACCCTCGTGCTGGAAGCCGAGCGCACCTGGATCAAAGAACCGTCACCGAACAAGCTGCTGAAGTGGCTGGGCGCGCCGCGCGCCCTCACCAGCGACATCGTGCCGTTCTTCTACCTCGCCGACAAGAGCACGGACTCCTTCTTCGTCCAGGCCAAGCGTGTCCTGATGCTGGGGGACCGCGCCCAGTGGCAGTACCAGGAGATCCCCGTCCCGGGCGCCGGCACGCTGAAGATCAACCTGGCTAACGGCAACCTCTTCTATACGATGACCGACGCGAGCTTCTCCGCTCGCGGCTGGGACGACGAGCTCACCCGCTCCTACAACGCGCAGTCGACCTTCGTCTCCCCCTTCGGCCCGGGTTGGACCAGCGTGGCCTCGCCCCGACTGGAGTTCTACAACTCGAAGAAGGACCGCCTCGAAAAGACCTTCGCGGCCGGGGTCAACCGCATCAACTACTACGCGCCGGATGGGTCGCAGTACCTGTACAGCTCCCAGCGGAACAACCATGGTGGGACGGACTGGCTGCCGGAGCTCGGGCTGACGATGCAGCTCGAGCAGATCCTCCTACCCGTGGACGAGAAGCGCTTCAAGCTCACCGACAACTACGGCAACCTCGTCTACTTCAACAAGGCCGGCCGCCCCGTGCTCAAGCAGGACGTCGACCCATCTGGCGCCACCAACCACCGCGCCTGGGAGTGGCCCAACATGGGCGTGACCGGCACCGACCTCTCCTCGATCGTCAACAAGGTCACCACGCCCAGCGACACCATCACGGGCCGCACCCAGACGTTCACCCTCAACAGCGATAAGCGTGCTACGCAGATCACCGTCTCTGGCTTTGGCGACTCCCAGACCTTCAAGTACGACTACGACACGAGCAAACGCCTCTCGGCCGCGAAGCTCGCCTACGGTCAGAGCGACCAGTTGACGATCTCCTACGGCTACTACGACTCCGGCACGAGCAAAGACAAGCTCAAGACGATCACCGTCCCCGCCAGCAGCGGCAACACCAATCCGAGCGTCTACACCATCTTCTACTTCCCGGATGGGAAGGTCCAGGCGATCAAGCTGCCGGATCCCTCGCCAACGGCCCAGGATGATCCCACCACGGCGTGCGGCACAACCGGCTGCTGGCTCTTCGACTACCAGGAGGGCGAGGGGCTCACGACGGTCACAGGCCCCCGGGGCGCCACCAATAGTGGCACCTGGTCGTACCACGTCTTTGGCTCCGGCCCGGCCTACCAGATCACCGATCCGGACGGGAACGACACGGATCAAAGCTGGTCCACCCACTTCAATAAGATCAGCGTCACCCGGCCCGTGGGCGGAGGGCAGACGGCCACGACGCAGTACGAGTACGACGAAAACCGCAATCGCACCAGGATCATCGACCCGCTCAACGGCACCACCGACTTCGAGTACTACGGGGATGACACCGACCCCGGGCGGTACAACCGCCGCAAGGCCAAGACCGAGGCGAAGACCTACCCGGACAGCACGCGCGCGAAGACAGACTACGCCTACAAAGACAACGGCATGCTCGACCGCCTCACCGATCCCGCGCAGCAGGTGGTGGACGTAGACCAGGACTCCGGCGATATGTACCGGGTTCGGGATCGCTACAGCCAGACCGACGACAACGGCGTGGGCCGGAAGCACCAGCTCTGGACCCACTTTGAGTACGACAGCGGGCCCGGCCTGGTCAGCGAGGAGGTGCGCAAGGAGCGCACCGCCGACAACGTCAACACCTGGCAGTTCCTCTCCAAGACGAGCTACACCCGGGACGCCTGGGGGCGCGTGACCCAGGAGCGCGTGGGGGCGGAGACGGCCGACAACACGAACGACCGGATGACGGTCACGGCGTACGACCATCTCGGCCGCGCCACCAGCACACGGGTTCGGATGGGGAGCGCCAGCCAGGACAGTCAAGACGACCTGGTGACCCAGACCGAGTACAACCCTGACGGAACGATCAAGCGGGTCACCGATCCCACCGGCGGGGTCACCGACTACCGCTACGACCGCCGTGGGCGGGTCATCGCCATCGAAGGGCCGCTCCCGACGACGGGAAGCGCGGCGAACGACCGTCCCTGCCAGACCTTCGAGTACGACGAGGCGGGCAACCAGATCGCCGTCCGGGTGGCGGTCAGCCGCACGCCCTCGACGACCTGTATCTACCCCAAGCCGGCGGGCGAGACCGGCACGATCGTCTGGAGCGAGACAGATCGGACCTTCGACCAGCGCAATCAAAAAACCGCCGAGGAGCTGCAGACGGGGTCCGACCCGAACTACGGCGGGAAGATCCAGACCCAGTGGAGCTACGACCCGGCCGGACGGGTGACTGGCATCCGCGAGCCGAACTCGACGGACCCGGACCCGAACGCGCCAACAGTGACGTTCGAGTACGACAAGCTGGGCCGCAAGACCAAGGAGCAGCGCACGGTCACCTTGAACGGCTCGGCCCTGCCCTTCCAGCGCTGCTGGGAGTACGACGCCGTCGGCAACATCGGCAAGGAGTGGCTCCCCGCTTCAAGCTGCCCGAACAACGGCGCGTCCAAAGCCTACGAGTACGACAAGCTCCAGCGGCTCACGAAGTTGACCGACGAGCAGAACCATCAGTGGACCTACGGCTACGATCCGGCCGGCCACCAGACGTCGGAGACGAACCCGCTGTCCCTGACCAGCACCTCCGAATACGACAGCCTGGGGCGGCTGCTCGTCCAGAAGCAGCCGGCGCCGCTGGGCTACGAGACCCGCTACAGCGACGACCCGCGGGGCAACCGCGCCACCCTGACGGATGCCAACAATCGCGTCACGACCTACCAGTACGACCGCGACAGCCGTGTCGTCAACGTCCGCGACCCCGCGACGTCGGCACCGGCCTGGACCATCGCGCTGGCCTACGACAAGCTCGGCAACACGATCTCCTTGACGGACCCGCTCAACCAGACCCAGACGGCCGTCTACGACCGCCTCGGGCGGCTGACCTCGGAGAGCACCCCGTCCGGGACGAAGTACAGTTGCACCGGCCCGAACACCTGCCAGAGCGGCCAGCTCACCCGCACGCTGCACTATACGCTCGACGGGCTGGTGGACAGCGAGACCGACTTCGCCAACCAGCAGACCACCTACGCGTATGAGACCTCCCGTCGCCTGCGCCAGGTCGTCTACCCGGCCCCCAGCGCCCGCACGGTGGCGTTCACCTACGACCCCCAGGGCAACCGGAAGACGATGGCGGAGAACGGCTCGACTACCGCCACCTGGAGCTACGACGAGCTGAACCGCATGACCGCCGACAGCCGCGGGCTGAGCTTCGGCTACGATCGGCGCTTCCCCACCAGCGTCACCTACCCGGGCTCCCCCGCGAAGACGGTCAGCTACAGCTACGACGCTGCCGGGCGGCTCAGGGGCGTCGACGACTGGCGTTCGAGCGGCAACCACACCAACCTCGACTATGACGATGCCAATCGGCGGACC
>JADZDV010000566.1 GCA_020850915.1 Chloroflexota bacterium
CCCGGCCCTGGGGTCGGCGCGTCAGCGGCTACCTCTGGACCAAGGCGATCGGCGGCGGCGTCCTGCTGACCGCCGCTCTGCTGGCGCTGTTCGGCACCACTGGCGGTACGCTGGTGAACCTGGGCGCACCCCTGCTGGCGCTGTTCTTCACCGCCCTCACTACCGCGCTGCTCGTCCTGGACCTGAAGCGGCCGGACCGCTTTCACTTCGTACTGTTCCGCCCGAACACCAGCTCCTGGCTGGTCCTCGGCGCGTGGGTCCTCATCGCCTACAGCGTGGCGTCCGCGCTCTGGCTGCTCGCCAGTCTCAGCGGCGGCGCCGGGACGCTGGGCGTAGCGATTCGCTGGGTCGCCGCGGCGCTGGGCGCGGCCGCGGCCGGCTACTCGGCGTTCCTCTTCGGGCAGGCCGAGGGGCGGGATTTCTGGCAGAGCCCGCTGCTGCTGCCGCAACTTCTGGCCGGCGCGCTCGTAGCGGGCGCCGCCAGCCTACTGGTCGCGGTGAGCCTCGTCCCGCGCTGGCTGCCCGCTGAGTCCGGCACCGCCGGACTGAGCACGCTGCTGATGATCGGGCTGTTGCTGCTGGCGCTGCTGTTCTTCGCGGAGCTTTTCACCCCGCACGCCAACATGGACGTCTCCCGGGCCGCGCGCCTGCTGTCCCACGGGGTGCTGGCACCGGTGTTTTGGGGTGGGGTCGTTGTGCTGGGCATCGTCGCGCCGCTCGGACTGCTGGCGCTCGGCGGATCTGCTCCGGGGCCGATCGCCGCGGTCGCCGCCGTCGGCGCGCTCGCGGGCCTGCTGATCTACGAGGACCTCTGGCTCCAGGCGGGCCAGTACGTTCCGCTGAGCTGAGGGAGGTAGGGACCATGTCGGCTGATCTCGCGGCGTTTCCGCCGCCGGAGAGCTGGGACGACGTGCTGGAGCTGGATCCGAAAGCGTGGCCGCGCAGGGTCGAGCGCCATTACATGCTCATCCCGACGACGTGCTTCAACTGCGAGGCAGGCTGTGGCTTGCTAGCCTACATCGACCGTGAGACGCTTCAGATTCGGAAGTTCGAGGGCAACCCGACCCACCCTGGCAGTCGGGGACGTAACTGCGCCAAGGGTCCGGCAACGATCAACCAGACCCACGATCCCGAGCGCATCCTGTACCCGATGAAGCGGGTTGGTCCGCGAGGCGGTGGCCAGTGGGCGCGCTGCTCCTGGGACGAGGCGCTCGACGCCTTCGCGGCCGAGATCCGCCAGGCGATCGTCGAGAACCGCCGAGACGAGGTGATCTACCATGTTGGCCGCCCCGGCGAAGACGGCTACATGGAGAAGATCCTCCAGTCCTGGGGCGTTGACGGCCACAACAGCCACACCAACGTCTGCTCGGCCGGCGCCCGGACCGGCTATGACCTCTGGCAGGGGTTCGATCGTCCATCTCCGGACCACGCCAACGCCCGCTTCATCCTCCTGATGAGCTCCCATCTCGAGACCGGCCACTACTTCAACCCACACGCCCAGCGGATCATCGAAGCGAAGCTGAAGGGTGCGAAGCTGGCCGTGATCGACCCGCGCCTTTCGAACACCGCCTCGATGGCCGACTACTGGCTCGCGCCCTGGCCCGGCACCGAGGCCGCGCTCCTGCTCGCCGTTGCGAACCACCTGCTGCAGACCGATCGCTTCGACCGCGAGTTCGTGCGCCGCTGGGTCAACTGGGAGCAGTACCTGCTCGACGAGCGCCCGGGAGAGGCGTTGCGGTTCGAGACGTTTGTGGAGGACCTGAAGGCGCGCTACGCCGAGTTCACCTTCGAGGCCGCTGAGCGCGAGACCGGCGTCGCGGCCGAGCAGATCGCGCAGATCGCGGAGGAGGTCGCTCGCGCCGGCAGCGCGCTCTCGGCGCACATCTGGCGCGGCGCCGCCTCAGGGAACGAGGGCGGCTGGGCAATCGCCAGGGCGTTGTACTTCGTCAACGTCCTGGTTGGGAGCGTTGGCGCCGAGGGCGGGACCTCGCCCAACGGCTGGGACAAGTTCGTGCCGCTGCCGTTCGACAAGCCAGGGCCCCAGGACATCTGGAACGAGCTGCTCTGGCCGCGCGAGTTCCCGTTAGCGCATCATGAGATGAGCCTCTTGCTGCCGCACTTTCTGAAGGACGGCCGCGGGAAAGTCTCGGCCTACTTCACGCGCGTCTACAACCCCGTCTGGACCAATCCTGACGGCGCGACCTGGATCGAGGTCCTGCGTGACGAGAGCAAGATCAAGCTCCACGCCTGCCTGACGCCAACCTGGTCCGAGACGGCCTGGTTCGCGGACTACGTCCTGCCGATGGGCCACGCCGGCGAGCGCCACGACACGTTGAGCTACGAGACCCATTCCGCGAAATGGCTCGGTTTCCGCCAGCCGGTCATGCGGGTCGCCTTCAAGAAGCTCGGCAAACCGTATCGCGACACGCGCGACTGCAATCCGGGCGAGGTCTGGGAGGAGAACGAGTTCTGGATCGAGCTGTCCTGGCGCATCGACCCGGACGGCAGCCTGGGCATCCGCAAATACTACGAGTCGCCCTATCGCCCCGGCGAGCAGGTGACGATCGAGGAGTATTACCGGTGGATGTTCGAGCACAGCGTGCCAGGCCTGCCAGAGGCCGCGGCAGAGCAGGGCCTGACGCCGCTGGAGTACATGCAGAAGTACGGCGCGTTCCTGGTCCAGGACCGGGTCTACAACCTGCACGAGGCGCCAGTGCTCGGCGCGGCGCTGGAGAACACACAGACCGACGAGGCGACCGGCATCATCTCGAAGGTCGGGGGGCCGGCGGTCGGCATCCGCGTGGACGGCAGGGCGGTGACCGGCTTCCCAACGCCTTCTCGGAAGCTCGAGCTGTACTCGCCAACGCTTCGCGACTGGCACTGGCCGGAGCACGCGCTGCCAGGCTACATCAGGAGCCACGTCCACTGGGACCAGTTGGACCGCGCTCGGAACGAGTTCGTCCTTGTGGCGACGTTCAGATTGCCCACGCTGATCCACACGCGTAGCGGCAACGCGAAGTGGCTCAACGAGATCTCCCACACGAACCCGCTCTGGATCCACCCCTCCGACGCCGAGCAACTGGGCGTGGCGACCAACGATCTCATTCGCGTGCGGACGGAGATCGGCTCGTACGTGACCCGGTGCTGGGTCACGGAGTCGATCCGCCCTGGCGTGCTGGCCTGTTCACACCATCTCGGGCGCTGGCGGCTTGCGGAGGGCGCGGGCAACGAGCGCTGGTCGTCCGCGCTCGTGGACCTTCAGGAGGACGCGGCGGGCCACTGGCGCATGCGCCAGGTGCACGGGATCCAGCCGTTCAAGAGCGAAGACGCCGACTCGGAGCGCATCTGGTGGAGCGACGCGGGCGTGCACCAGAACATGACGTTCCCCGTTCACCCGGACCCGGTGAGCGGCATGCACTGCTGGCACAACAAGGTGGTCCTCGAGCGATGCGCTCCCGAGGACCGCTACGGCGACGTCGAGGTGGACACCAACCGGTCGATGGAGGTCTACCGGGAGTGGCTGGCCAGGACACGGCCCGCGCCGGGCCCGGGCGGACTGCGCCGACCGCTCTGGCTGGCGCGTCCCTACAAACCAGCGCCTGAAGCGTGCAGGATTCCGGCCGCGTGAGCAGCGCCTCGCTAGCTGACTCGGAGGCGCGGCGGGCAGCGTATCGACTGTTTTCGCACCTGGCGTTACAGGAGGTGGACGACACGCTCGGAGCGGCGCTCGTGGAGCTGCCGATCCTCGGCGAGGCCTACCAGACGGGCGGGGGCGCGCGCTCGCTCGTCTCGCTCCGGGTGGACTACGCGCGGACGTTCCTGATGCTGACGCCGCCGTACGAGTCCGTGTACGTCGACGACGAGGGCGCGCTGAACGGCCCCAGCTCCTCGGCCGTCCTGGCTCATTTCGAAGCGGCCGGCTGGCACCCGTCGGCGCTCGCCTCGGTGGGCGCCCCGGACCATCTGGGGCTGGAGCTGTTGTTCCTGGCGCTACTCGAAGAACGACGTCAGTCGGCGCTGGCGGTCGGAAACCAGGGAGCGGCTCGCGGATTTCTGGAGGAACAGGGCGCCTTCCTGGAAGAGCACCTGCTCCGCTGGGGACCGATCTTTGGCACCCTGCTCCGACAGCACGCCGCCTCGCCGCTCTACCGCGCGTACGGCGGGACGCTCTCTACGTTCCTGCTGAACGATTACGAGCACCTCGGCGTCGCCTGACGACCGCTCTCGCCCGCCTGTGGTCTGGCTCGTGCGCCACTCCGGCAGCAGCGAGTCTACGCTCTCGTCCGTCTGGTTCAGGAGTCGCGGCGTCGGTGGCCGCGCGTAGCCACCAGCAAGGAGAGCCAGCATGCGGTCGCTTTGGAGTGGCGTGTCGCGCTTGACTGGGTGCGACCGACTTGTGTTGGAACAGCCGTTGAAGGGGCGCGCCTGCTGCGCCAAAGCAACATCGGAGACGGCGGTATCGGGGCCAGCGAGCGCAGCAAGGAGCGCCCCTACCGGTCTGTTGACCACGCGGCAACATTTTTCGGACGCACCCCGCTTGACTTCTGACCGCGCGTCGCGGACACTGACGTGCAACACAGCGCGGCGCGCAGCGGAGCCTGCGCGGTCGATCCGGCCGGAGCGTGGGGGTTATGGAGTACGGAACGCTGATCCGTCGCGCCTGGGATCTGAGCTGGCGCCACCGTTTCCTCTGGATCCTGGCCTTCTTCGCCCCAGCCACCTGCACTGGCGGCGGCAGCGGCGGGGGCGGGCCTCAGGATCTGAGCACCCCTTCACTGCCTGGCGGCGCGGGGAACCTGCTTCCGCCCGATGCCTCCGCGCTTGGCGCCCAGGCGATGACCTGGGTCCAGCAGCACCTCGCTCTGCTGCTGCTGGCGCTGGCGATCGTGATCCTGCTGGTCCTGGCCTGGCTCGTCGTCTCCCATGTCTGCCAGGGCGCCATAGCGCAGGCGACCAGCGACCTTGCGCTTGGCCGGCTCACGTCCCTCGGCACTGCCTGGCGTGCCGGCCTCCGCCGCTTCTGGTGCTACGTCGGGCTCAGCCTCGTCCTGCTGGGCATCGCTCTGTGCGTCATGCTCACGCTCGGAGTAGTGGTCGGAGTCGGCGCGATGGTGTTCCCGCGAGAGGGGCCGGCCCTGGTCGTCTCGATCGTCGCCGCTGTCCTTGGCGCGTTCGTCGC
>JADZDV010000567.1 GCA_020850915.1 Chloroflexota bacterium
CTCGATCGGCCAGCTCCCGCGCCGCGGGGCCACCCTCCAGGAAACGGATCATGTCCGGCGGCACGAGCCCTTCGGCGTGCCGCTGGGCCGCGCTCGCCTCCTGAGACTCGGCCAGCAGGGCGCTGCTGGCCGAGGTCAGGTCCACGACCGTGCCGTGCGCCAGGGCGCCGATCCGCTCGAAGCGACCGAGCAACGTCTGGACTTCAAAGGTCACCAACCTCATGGCTGCCGCCTCCAGGGTCGAGAAATGGATGGCCGCGTGCCGCCGGCCGTCTTACCCTGCCCGACGATCGGTCCACGCGACGCCTGCGCCGCGGCGGGCGGGGCTCAGACGCGGCTCAGATGTTGAAGAGAATGTTCAGGACGTCGCCATCCTTGACCTGATAGGCCTTGCCCTCGGAGCGCAGCACGCCCTGCTTCCGGCCCTCTGCCAGTGAGCCGCGGGCGACCAGGTCGTCATAGCTGATGACCTCGGCGCGGATGAAGCCGCGTGCCAGGTCGGAGTGGATAGCGCGGGCGGCGTCGACCGCGTTGCTGCCAGCCGGTATTGGCCAGGCGCGGCACTCGTCGTCGCCAACGGTGAAGAAGGCGATCAGCCGCGAGAGCCGGTAGGAGAGCTGGATCACCCGGTTCAAGCCCAGCTCCTCAATGCCGAGGTCGGCCATGAACTCGGCAGCCTCTTCCGGCTCCAGCTCCGCCAGCTCCATCTCCAGCTTGCCGGCCAGGCTCGTGACGCCGGTGTCCTCATGCTGGCAGATCGCGGATGCTCCGGCGACCAGCCGGTCCGCCTGGTCGCCGGCCTCCTGAACGTTCATCAGCACCAGCAAGGGCCTGGCGGTCAGCAGGGCGTAGGTCTTGATCGCCCGGCGATCGGCGTCGCTCAGCTCCAGGTCACGAATGGGTCGCTCCTGCTCCAGCGCCGCTTTCAGCCGCTCGAACAGCTCGAGCTCCAGGGCACGCGCCTGGCGTTCGTTGGGCGTCCCCTTGCCCAGTTGGACTTCCTTCTGGAGACGCTCGTGGCGCTTCTGGACGACGTCCAGATCCGCGAGCAGCAATTCGAGCTGAACGGTCGAAAGCTCGTCGAGCGGCTCAGCCATGCCGAGCATCGGGCTGTCGAAGGCACGGACGACGTGGAGCAGCATGTCCGTGGTGCGGAGCTGCGCAAGGATCGCCGTGGAGCCGTCCTTGCCGGCGCCGCGCACGACGCCGGCAACGTCCACGTAGGTGACCTCAGCCGGCACTTCGCGACGGGGATTGAACATCGCGGTCAGGCGATCAAGACGTTCGTCCGGCACCTTAACCACGGCGAGGTTTGGTTCGGCGTTGGCGGAGTGGAAACCGCCAACTTCAGCCCTGGCCCGGGCGAGCACGTTGAAGACCGTCGTCTTACCAGATCCTGGAGCGCCGAGAATGCCTATACGCACGAACCCTCAATCCATCGAGAGAAATCCGACCGGCGCTTCCAGCCCGAGCGCCAATCGGCCGATCGTCTCGATGCAGCGGTCGTTGTTTGGCGGCATGACGCCGCCGGCGCGCGCGTCTCGGACATACCGCTCCAGCGGGTATTGACGGAGGATAGCGCGGCCGCCGCAGACCTTGACGGCGCAATCAGTGATCTCCAGCGCCGCCTCCGCCGAGGCGTACTTCGCCTCGTGCAAGGCGAGCGTCCGGGCGTGGCGATCGCCCTCACGGGGGGCAAGGGCGGCGCGCTCCACCAGAGTCGCCGCGCTGTCCACCAGGAGCTTCATCTCTCCAACGTGCCGCTGAGTGGTCGGATCGGCGCTCAGCGGCTCCTGTTCCGGCTCCGCCACTGTCCCGCGCGCAAAGTCGACGGTGAACTCGAGCGCAGCCTCGGCAATGCCAAGATAGACCGCCGCGTAGCCGAGCATATAGGCGTCCGTCAGGTCGCGCTGGAGGATCTCGCCGGGCTGGCCGATCGTATCGGAGAACGGCACGAAGCAGTGCGAAAAGCGGACCGTGTTGCTCGCGGTGGAGCGCATCGCCATCGCGTCCCAGTCCTCGACGACCTCCACCCCGGCGCCGCTGGCCGGAATGACGGCGTTGAGCAGGCCGGTCCGCGGGTCGGTCGAGCCCTCGAGTCTGCTCCACACGAAGTAGAAGCTCGAGGCACCACTGAGCGAGCAGAAGTGCTTCACGCCGCTGATCAGGTAGCCGCCCTCGATCGGTCGCGCGGTGGTACTGAAGGTGAAGCGGCCACGGAAGCTGCTGCCGGGCTCGCTCGTGAGGGTCGAGAAGTATTTCCCATCTCGGACCACCGCCCGGAAATAGCGCTCCTTCTGCCGCTCCGAGCCCATCGTGTCGATGATCGCTAGCACGGTGCAGTGCATGTTCAGCGTCAGGGCCGTGGAGGAGTTGCCTCTGGCTATCTCCTTGAGGACCAGGGCAAACGTCAGCGGATCGAGCCCCAGGCCGCCGTGCTCGCGCGGGATCGTCATCGCCAGCAGGCCGTGGCGGTGCAGATCCTGGTAGTCCTCGGTCGGAAAATGGCCGGAGGCATCGTACAGACCAGCGCGCGGCGCGAACCGCTCGCGCGCGAGCTGACGGGCCAGAGCGATCAGCGCCTGGCGGTCCGCCGGCGGGACCTGCCGCTCGGCGCGGGCGTGAATCGGTGCTCTTACAACGCTGTTTCGATGCGCCATGGCTTTCCTTCTGTGGAGAATGGTACTCGACCACGGTCGGCCAGGCGGAAGGCGGCCGCGAACGGGGCGCGACTGGAAGACGTCGCCCCGCTGAGCGCCCGGACTCATCACGCGTTACACTGGTCCTAGCATGTCCAACCGCAAGCCATTGCGTCCCCCGCTGCCGTGACCGAAGAGCCTCTTGAGCTTGGCGTGGTCCGGGACGTCGTCCGTCGCGCGCGCCAGCGGGACGGCATCCAGCCGAACCAGCCCTCGACCTTCACGGCGTACACGGACGGTAGCTGCCTGAAGAATCCGGATGGTCCGTCCGGCTTCGCAGCGGTGCTCGTGAACCAGCAGACGGGACAGTCCAGCGATCTCGCCGGGCATCACCCCAGCTCGACCAACAATCGGGCCGAGTGGTCCGGCCTCGTCGCGGCGATCCTGTACGTTCCGCTGGGCTCACGTCTCGCGGCGTACGCCGATTCGCAGTACGTGCTCCAGGTCGCCCTTGGCGCCTGGACGCGCAAGGCGAACCAGGACCTGTGGGGCGCGTACGACCGCATCCTGGGCGAGCAGCGGCTGGAGCTGAAGCTCGAATGGGTCCGGGGCCACGCAGCGGACCCGGGTAACGAGCGAGCTGACAGCCTGGCCACCCTGGCGGCGTTCAACTTCGACGTCGACGCCTGGCAGCACTGGCGCGACCGCGGTGCGCCGGTCCGGGCGCTGGAGGGTCTGCGTACCCTGGTCCGGGGAGCGTGGGAGAACGAGTTCCTCGAGAGCGTCGTCCGTCAGGCGCGGCTCGGGAGGCAGCTCTCCCCGAAGCAGCAAGCTGTCGTGGACCGCATCGCGGCACGCGGCGAGACGCGGCCGGTCTGACCGTGCCAGGAGCGCGTGCGCCAGCGCTGTACCGCGCCCTTCCGTACATCGGCCTGGCCGCGACGGCGCTCATCTGGTCGGCCGCGACGGTGGTGGCCAAGATGCTGCTGTCAGCGGTCGAGGCGTTGGACCTCGTGCTGCTGCGCTACGCCATCACCGGCTCGCTGGTCTTTACGCCGGTCTTCTTCTGGACGAATCGCGGGCCCCAACGGTTCCGGGCTAGCGAGTGGCCCCGTCTCCTCGCGCTCGGGGTGATTGGCTGTGGCGGCTCACACGCCCTTTATATCCTTGGTCTGGAGCACGCACCGGCCGACGAAGCGGCGCTCCTCCAGCTCACCACCCCGCTGTTCGTCGTCCTGGCGGCGGTGTGGCTCTTCAACGAGCGGCTGCCCCGCGCGCGCATTCTCGGGCTGCTGATCTCGTGTGTCGGCGCGGTGGTCCTCGTCGTCGCCAACAGCGGGCCGCTGGGCGGCGGCGACGCGCTCGGCCGGCTGCTGCTGACAGCGTCCGCCCTGAGCTGGGGGCTCTACACACTCGTGAGCAAGGAGCTGATGGCTCGCCGCTCGCCGCTTCTCGTCGTGGCGGCGGCCAATATGATCGCTATGTTCGCGGCCGTGACGCTGGCGGGGCCGGAACGGCTCGTGGCGACCGTTGCGAGTATGAGAAGCTGGGCCACACCCACCTGGCTGCAGTTTGGCTTCATGCTTGTCCTTGCCAACACCTCCTGCCACTGGCTGTACGTCCGCTGCCTGCGCGTGGTGCCCGCTGGGCAGGCAACGGCATTCCAGTACCTCCAGCCGCCGATCACGATGCTGCTCGCGGCGGCGTTGATCGATGAGCGACCGACCATCCTGACGCTGGCCTGCGGCGCCGTCATTCTGGCCGGCCTGTGGCTGCTCAATCGCCCCCTCTCCGAGCATCGAGCGCGGCCGCGCGCAAGCTGGCCGGAGCCCGGCGCAAGCCCGCGGCCGACCGTGGAGCAACCACCGGCCGCGGCGCCATGAGCCTGCGCACCTCTCTGCCCCTCACCGTCCTGCTCGCCATCGTCTGCGGGTTTGCGATGACTGGCAGTCGCGGCGCGTTCGCCGTGCTGTACGTGGCGATGGTCCCGGACCGACACTGGTCGGTCGGCGAGGTCACCGGCGCGATCTCGATCGCGGTGCTGCTCTACGCTTGCCTCGCTCCCCTGGCGGGGCTCCTCATCGACCGTCTCGGCGTCCAACTGACGATGTCCGTCGGCGTCCTGTCAATCCTGGCTGGGCACCTGATCCTCGGCGTTGCCGATCAACTCTGGCAGGTCTACGTCGCCTATGCGTTCATCAGCGGGATCGGTAGCGCCGGCGTTGGCTTCATCCCGGTGATCAAGATGCTGTCGCTGCGGGCTGGCCCATCGTTCGGCCGCGCCATGGGCGTCAGTTGGATCGGACAGGGCGCTGGCGCGCTGCTGAGCGGACCGCTCGTCCAGATCGCGATCGACCGGGTCGGCTGGCACAGTGCCGCTGCCCTGTGGGGGATCGGGCTGACCGCCTGCATGGGACCGCTGGTCCTGCTGTCGGCGCCCGGGCGCCCAACCAGGCCCACCGCCCACGGCGGGCAGACCGCGCCGCTGGCTTCGTCGCTCTGGACCTCGTCAGCGTTCTGGATGCTGATGGTGGCAAACGTTGGTCTCGGCTACTTCAATATGCTCAATATGCACCAGGTCGGTCACCTGGTGGTAGTCGGGTTTGATGCGCTCACCGCTGCCTGGATCGCCGGCGCGATGGGGATGCTGATGGCCATCGGCTCCGTCTGCGGCGGCCTGGTGGTCGATCGGTGGCGGACGGAGACGCTCGCGATCGCCGCGTCCTCGTTCGTCTGCGGCGGCATTCTGATGCTGGCCGCCGCTCAACCCGCGCTGCCGCTCCTCGCGTTGCTCTGGGCGGTCGGCGGCGGATTTGGCCGAGGGGCCATCGGCGTCGACCTGGCCGTCGTGCAGTCGCGCGCCTTTGCTGGTCCACGACTCGGGCGGGTGACCGGTCTGTTCGAAGTTGCCTTCGGACTGGGCGCGGCGGCCGGCCCCTTCGTCGGCGCGCTCAGCCGCGACGCGACCGGGAGCTATGCACCCGGGCTCCTGACCGCCGTCATCGCCAGCCTGCTGACCGCGATCGGGATGATCGTCGCGTGGCGACGGAACCGAGTTCTTGTCGCACCCGCGTGACGATCGCTACCGACGATAGGAGCGCCAACCGCGGGTGTGCAGAATGGCACAGGTGGGCTATTCGCGCACCGGCCTGCTTCCCGTTTGTACGCAATAGTGGTTAGCACGCCGGAGGGCAACGCATGTTCGAGCACTCAGCCTCTGGCCGACTGCCAGGTCGGTGCGCCCGGGAGCGGGCCGCCGCGGAGGCGCGCGCAATCGGGCTGGTGGCGCGCTCGGTCACCCACGAACTGCGGCAGCCGTTGAGCCTGATCGCCGGCTACGCCGAGATCCTCGCCTATCGCTCCCAGGAGAAGCAGGATGTGGCCTGCCTCGTCTCAGAGATCCGTCAGGCAGCCAGCCGGCTCGCCGCTTCACTTGACGTTCTGGACGCGCCAGACGATCTGCCGATCGTCGCGTTCGGAGAGGAGGTCGAGCGCCACGTGCTGGACCTCCGTCCTCGTCTCCAACATCGCGCGCGACGGTTGCGCAAGCCGAGCGGGGCCAGGCCCCTGCCAGCCCACGAGCTAGCCGAGTGCGCGTCCCAGGAGCCGCCACCCTGCGCTCAGGCCAACGGGTAGAGCCGCTCCACCACCATCTCGAGCAAGACGCGACCCTCCGTGACCATGGCGCGGTCGAACTCGTCCCAGTCCGAGTGGGGCTGCCCGGCGATCTGCTCGTACAGACGCCGCAGCTCCTGCGCGATACCAGTGTCGCGCACGATGACGCTGCCCTCCACCACGACGTACTGGCCCCAATTGTCCCCCTCGACAACCAGGCTGGCACGCGGGTCTCGGCGCAGGTTGATCGCCTTGGAGCGGCGCGCGGCGGTGGAGATCTGGATCTTCCCGTCGTGGTCCATCGCGTAGACGATGTTTGTGAGTTGGGGCCGCCCATCGCGCTTGATCGTGGCGAGGACGCCGCGGTGGTTGTTCCCCACGAACGCCCGCGCGTCCTGCTCGCTCATGCTCATGGCTGTCTCCTCACACTCAGCGAGAGATCCCTCACCACCACGTCCGCGGCCTCGAGCGTCCGATCGACGTCTTCATCCGTGTGCGCGATCGAGAGGAACGTGACTCGGAAGAGCAGGAAGCCCCGAGCGATCATCTCGAGGCTGAAACGGTTGGTCCGCGCCCAGTTGGCACGCTCCAGCGTTGCGCCGTCGGTCGGCTCCTCGTCGGCGAAGACCGCCTGGAAGACCGAGCCGACGCCGGACGTTTGGATCGGCAGCCCGTAGCGGGCGCCGATCTCTCGCAGGCCGTCTTTGAGCCGCGCCGTCCGCCGGGCCAGCAGTTCGTACGGCCGGCTTGCCTCCAGCACCTGGAGCGTCGCCAGGCCGGCGGCGCAGCACAGCGGGTTGCCGTTGAGGGTGCCACTCACGACGGCAGCGTCCGCGCGACCGGCCCGCCTGGGATCGGCCAGGTCCAGCACGTCAGCGCGGCCCGCTACGGCGCCGAGCGGATAGCCGCCGCCCAGGATCTTACCGTAGCAAGCGATGTCGGCGCGGACGCCGAACAGCTCCTGGGCGCCCCCGAGCCCCAGCCGGAACCCGGTGATCACTTCGTCCAGTACGAGCAGCACACCATGCTCGGCGGTGATGCGCCGGAGCTCCTGGAGGAACCCGTCCCGGGGCGGAATGGTGCGCTGGATCGGCTCGGCGATCACGCAGGCGAGCTCGCCAGCGTGCTCCGCCACGATGCGCGCCGTGGTCTCCAGGTCGTTGAAGGGCGCCACCAGCACGTCGGCGGTCGCCGATTGGGCGATGCCGGCGCTCTCGGGCCAGGCGCGCGGGTACTCGGGCACTGGCCGCGCGCTCACGCTGTGCTGGGCGAAGTCGCTGGTGCCGTGGTACGCGCCCTCGAACTTCAGGATCTTGCGCCGGCCGCTGAAGGCGCGCGCCAGGCGCAGGGCCGCCTGGACGGCATCCGAGCCGGAGCTAACGAATCGGACACGCTCGGCGGCAGGGACGAGGCGCCGGACCGTCTCTGCCAGACGAACAGCCTGCTCGGTCAGGAAGTAGAAATGCGAGCCGCGCTGCGCCTGCTCGACGACGGCGGCGACGACTGCCGGGTGGGAGTGGCCGAGGATGAGTGGACCGTAGCCCATCATGTAGTCCAGCAGCTCGCGGCCATCCACGTCCACCAAACGCGAGCCGCTCCCGTAGGCGGGGACGACCTGTGCCCAGTCTGGCGGAAGGAACCGGCCGAGGCAGCCGCCGACAAGCGCCTGCCGGGCCTCGGCCAGGAGCGCGCCGGAGCGATCGCCCAGCGGCGCCACCTTCGTTACCGCGCCGAGCCGACAGACTCGGCGGCCGAGAGCTGCGCGCGGGTCGCTTCGAGCCGCTCCTGCGCTGTGCGGTCGAGGTGTGCCGTGACGTCAGCGCCCAGCCGGTCCAGGAGCTGGTCGAAGTCCTGGCGGCGGAGGATGTGCAGCTCGACGTTGTCGTGCGCGCGACAGGTCGCCGTACGTGGCACCCGGCGCAGGAAGCTGATCTCGCCGAAGTACTCGCCTTCGTTGATGAAGCCCAGGATCTGCTCGTGGCCGTCGTCGTGCTGGATCAGCACTTCCACCTCACCTTTGCCGACGAAGTACAGCTCGTCGCCCACGCTGCCCTGGCGGCAGATGATGTCGCCCGGCCCGCGCTCAGCGTACAGCATCAGACGCGCGACCTCCTCGAGGATCTCCGGCGACAGCAGAGAGAACGGCGTCTGCTTCGCGAGCCGTCGCACCGCCGCGAAGGCGCCGCTGACGGCGCCCTCGCCCAGCTCGTCCTTGACGAGCTGAGTGTAGAGGCCGCGGCGATCGGTGAGCTCCGTGTGCTGGCCCTCTTCCACGAGCGCGCCGTTGTCCATCACGAAGATTCGGTCGAAGTCGGCCACCGAGCTGACCCGCTGAGCGATCTTGATGAGCGTTCGGCTGGCGCCCGGCCCACGCAGGGCGCTCTCGAGATGGCGCTGCGCCTGAACGTCGATGGCGGAGAGCGCGTCGTC
>JADZDV010000568.1 GCA_020850915.1 Chloroflexota bacterium
GGTCCGTGGCAGCACCGCGTTCACCGGCGGGCTGGGGGACTCTCTGTACTCCCGCGTCCGCCGGTACGACGCCGGCTTCGTGTTACGTGACGATGGGACGCCGCCCGCCGACCCGGAGCAGGCGCGTGTCCGCGCACGTATCTTTGAGCTCGCCCAGCAGTACCAGTACCCTCGCGAGGTGCGGCGCGACCTGCAGGAGGAGTTCCCCCTCACCGACGCGCAGACCGATCGCGCGCTCCGAGACGCGGCGCTAGTCGTGATCCGACAGGACATCGGCCACTACATCAGGGGAACGGTCGACATGTCGCTGGACCTGCTCAAAGGTCGTGACCTGTCGCTGGTGGAGCTGTGGCAGATCCGGCAGAGCGCTCGCGTGGTCCAGGGGTGGCCGGACCACCTGCGGTTCGCGCTCGGCGAACCGGACCGGTGGCCGGTGGCGAGCGCCGCGACCGTCCGGCCGCTGGTGAACCTGGTGAAAGACGATCAGACACCGTCGCGCTACCTGGTGGCTCTGCTGCCGTTGGGTATGCTGGCGAGCCTGGCGCCGGCTCGGCGCCGAGCCGGCATGGTGATCACCCTGGTCGTGCTGAGCCAGACGCTGCTGTACGTGGCGCTGGACGGCCCGCTCTTTCGCTACCGGTACCCCCTGCAGCCCCTGATCACCCTGCTGTGCGTAGCGGGCGGCGAGCTGCTGCTGCGCCAGATAAGAGTTCTCTTATCTTGGCGTACATGTGATAGGAGGTCGCCAGGCGCGCGCCTAGAATGAGCGTCGGGAGAGACCACTCCGCCGCGAGTTGCATCGCTCTGAACGGTGTCCAACCGCGGTCCAGTACATGGGGGAAAGATCAGGCGTGTCAGTTTCGCGAGTCTCGTGCGAAAGCGTCGGTCCTGGCGGGGCCTTCCGAAAGAGTGGCTGATGCGTGGCACTGCCGTGGCCACACTCGTCGTGTTCTCGGCAAGCTTCGGGTTCGTGGCTCACGCGAACACCGCGCCAACCATCAGCAATCTCGCGGTAAGCCCATCGCCCATCGACGAGAACAACTCCGTCACCCTGACCGCGCAGATCCAGGATCCGGACCCTACCGACACTCTGAAGGTGATGATCAACTGGGGTGATAAGACGATAGACCGCTTCGACCTGGTGTCGGGTACTTCGGATATCAGCAAGACGCACAAATACCTCGACGATCCCAAGAAGACCAGCGACGACACATATCACATCGTGGTGACCGTGAGCGACGTGCCGGTTTCGTCAGACAACAGCAGTAGCGGTAACGACAACACGGGCGGAGAAGGGCACCAGGTCAGCCAGTCGGTGTCCGTGGTGGTCCACAACGTAGCGCCGCAACTGACGAACGTGCACATCACCTCACCGGTGACGGCGAAGAGTATTGCGACTTTGACGGGCAACATCGTCGATCCCGGGTCGCTCGACAGCTTCAAACTGTTCATCAATTGGGGCGATAACCACAAGAGGAAGGTTGGCGTCAAGGCCGGCCAGACGAGCTTTAGTGTTCGGTACAAGTACAACAAGCCCGCGCCTGGCGGCGGCGACTACACCGTCAGCGTGCAGGTGGTGGACGATGACGGCGGGCAGGACAGCGAGACGCTGACCATCCACGTCAATCCGAAGCCCTGACCCGAGTCTGGCCGAGCAACGTTGCAGGAGGCTCAGGGAGCCCGCGGGCACCCGGGTTTGACCAGGAGACCAACGCTGGTCCCAACGAGACTCGGACGCACGTGGTAACCCGCGCCGGCCTGGACAATCGGCGGCGGGTGGTCGCGGTGTCACGCACTCTGTCCGTCTCTGGCAGGAGGGATCGGCCGCTTGCTGCACAGCGACCGCGCCGGCAGGGCGGGCTGGAACGCCAGCTCGGCGATACGGGTATCGACATCATGCGCGGTGCTGGCCAGGTGTCCTCGTCGCTCGCCGAGCAGGGTCTGCCCGCCTCGTCCGCGGTGGGGTCATACGACGGATGCCGACCGCCAGCAGCGGCGCCCTGGCGCGAGTACGGCCTCGCGAGAGGGCGCGACGGCTGACGGTCAACGCGGGTTTGTTAGCCAGCGAGGTCTCGGTCCACGAGTGTGTTGTCGGTGTACTTCACGAGCTTCGCGGCGGGTTGGGCCTCCGGCCTGGCGAAGGCAGGCCCACCCCGGGGGAATCGGCTGCACCCCGGCGCGAGGCCGCTACGCCAGGGACACCAGTCCAGATCTCGATCACGCCCCCGGTCTCCGTGCAGTGCACCATTCCAACTCTCCCAAGGTGCTGATCGGCGTGCGATGTATGGCCGTATGACGCTGCATGCAACGGAAGAGAGGACCTTGAACGCCGATTCCCAGCGCGTCTCGTCCATCTTCGCGGCGACGACCGTTGGCTGGGTCAACTGGTCGATCTTCCCGTAAGGTCTGAGCGCCGTTCCGGCTGGGTCATGAGGAAGACCAGCCCTTCGCCTTGCGGCCTGGGAGAGCATTGCCTACCCTTGGATCACTCTACCGTGAGGTCGCCAACATGGCCGTTCCACACATGCGCAAGCTCAACCACGTCGGCATCGCCGTGCGCGATATCGACGCCGCGATCGAGCTGTATCGCTCGCGCCTGGGGCTCGAGCTGGAGTCGAAGGAGGTCTCCGCGGACGGGGTGGTCGCGATCGCCTTCATCCCGATTGGCGATACGTTGATCGAACTAGTCTCACCGGCGAAGCCTGAGGGCCGTTTGCACAACTACATCGAGCAGTGGGGCGAGCGGATTCATCACATCGCCTTCGAGGTGGACGACGTCCAGGCCGAGGTCGACCGACTCCGTGGACTTGGGATCGCCATGCAGGAGCCCTGTCCTCGCCGGGGGGCGAGCGGCACGTCGATCGCCTTCGCCGAGCCGACGGAGTTCGCGGGCGCGCTCGTCGAGCTGGTCCAGGAGACGCGGGAGTCGATGGCGGTCCGGAACGCGTTGCGGAGGGGCAGGAGCACGAAGTAGACCCTATTCAAGCGTGCCTGGAGCGGTACCTCCAGGCGGCTGGGCCTCTTCTTCCACCACCAGCTGCCGGACCTGTCGCTGGCTCGTGACGGTTGAGCGTCGCACGGCCGGCGCTGGTTGCGATCGCTCAGCCCTTCCGAGTGATCAGCACGTCCACCGCTCGGACGCCCTGGCCGCGCGGCAGCACCATCAGTGGATTGATATCCAGCTCCGCCAGGTCGCCAGCGTACTCGACGGCCAGGTCCGAGACCCGCACGATCGTGTCCGCGAGCGCGTCGAGGTCGGCCTTCGGGCGGCCGCGCGCGCCGTCGAGCAGGGGGAATGCCCTGACCTCGCGAACCATGGCCAGCGCCTCGGTGTGGTCGATCGGGGCGATCCGAATCGCTGTGTCGGCCAGGACCTCCGCGAACACGCCGCCGAGGCCGAACAGCACGGTCGGTCCGAACTGCGGGTCGTCGACGGCCCCGACGATCGCTTCGATCCCGCCGGCCACCATCTCTTCGACAAGCACGCCGTCCACTCTCGCCGCTGGCGCGTAGGCGCGGACCGCTTCCAGCAGCTCGCCGTAGGTTCGCGCCGCTTCCTCGCAGGACCGGATGCCTAGACGCACGGCGCCTGCTTCGGTCTTGTGCGGCAGGTCCATCGAGGCTACCTTCATGGCGACTGGGAAGCCGATCTGCTCGGCCAGACTGGCGGCCTCGACCGCGGAGGCGGCCAGCGCGTGCCTCGCGATGGGAGTACCAGCCTCGGCCAGGAGCCGACGGGCCTCCAGCTCCGGCAGGCTGCGCTGCCCGGGATCGCCCGGTAGCGCCTTCGGCGCGCGGTCAATCAGGGCGTTCCCCAGTCGTCGCACCGCCTGGACGCGCTGCTCAGTCAGCGCCGCGCCATACTGGACCAGCGCCTGGACCGCGCGAATGGCGCGCAGCTCGTCGCTGAAGACGTAGATCCCGCCGTCCCGCAGGCGGGCGATGGCGTCGGCCGGGCCGGCTGCCCAGACGACGACCAACGGTTTGGCCGACGTCGCGCGCACGTCCAGCAGATCGCGCACGTAGGCGTTGGCGGTCGCGTAGCCGGTGCCGAGGTAGGCAAGCACGAGGTCCACGCTCGGATCCGCGATGACGAGCCGCAGGCAGGTGCCCATGGCGTCCTGCTCGCGGAAGATGGCGCTGGTCCCATCCAGCGGATTGCTGATCGTCGCGAACGGCGGCAGCGCCGCCCGGAGCGCGGCCGCGGTCTCCTCCGTGAAGTCGGGGAACTCGAGCCCCCGAAGCTCGCCCTGGTCGGCCAGCAGGGCGGCGCCTCCGCCGGAGCCGGTGACGATGGCGAGGCGGTTGCCCGCCGGCAAGCGGTCGTCCCCGAGCAGGACGGTGGTGTCCAGCAGCTCGCTGACCCCTTCGACCTGGGTGATGCCGGCCTGGCGACAGGCGGCGCTGAAGACGGCGTGCGAGCCGGCCAGAGAGGCGGTGTGTGATGCGGTGGCTCGCGAGCCGGCCCGCGTCCGACCGGTCTTCAGAACGACCAGCGGCTTGCGTCCCGCCAGCGCGCGGCCGGCTGTCGCCAGGAAGCGGCGTCCGTCGCCCACCCCCTCCATGTAGCTGCAGATGACGCGCGTGTCGGGGTCGTCGATCAGGTCGTCGACATAATCCGTGGAGCCGAGCACGGCCTCGTTGCCGGTCGTGACAAAGACCGTCATGCCGATGCCGAGGCTGACGGCGGTGGCGAGGATGAAGCTGCTCAGCGCGCCGCTCTGCGAGACGAAACCGACCGAGCCGGGGACGAGCGGCAGGCCCGGATCCAGGGCGACCGCCCAGAGGCCGGGCACCGGGCCGCGGAAGTTGACGAAGCCCATTGAGTTCGGACCCGCCAGGGCGAGGCCAGCCTCGCGCGCGGTGCGCGCCAGCTCTGCCTGCAGCTCGACCTCGCCGACCTCCGCGAAGCCGCTGCTGTTCACGCAGACCGCCCGAACGCCCCGCTCGATGCACTGGCGCACGACATCGAGGACCGAAGAGGCGCGGACGGTCACGAGCGCCAGGTCCACCGGCTCGGGCAGGTCCAGCACGCTCGGGTGGCAGGGCACGTCGCCAATGCGATCGTACTTCGGGTTCACGGCATAGACCCGCCCGGCGTAGCCGTAGTGGCTGGAGAGCTGCAATGGGCGAACGCTGACCTTCGACATGTCCGTCGTGGCGCCAACGAGCGCTATCGATCGAGGGCTGAATAGCGGCGTCAGGTCGATCCGAGGCTGGGCGGTCATGAATCAGCTCCAGGCGAGGTGACGGGGCGGTGTCAGGCCCCCCATTATCCATCTTCAGCCGTGCCGTCCAGCGTCGGGCCGGGCGGTGCCCGCTCGGCCGCGCTCTGCGCTATGAGGCTTTGTCCGGACGATCTCCGCTCGCTCCACCGCGAGATAGCCCACCGTCGGACGCTTGGAGCCGCCCGCGACGCCGTCCAGCCCACGCGAGTGTCTCGCTAGGGCACGCGATCCTGCCAGGCCTGGCGGTCCTCCGAGTTGTGGTCCTTCGAGCGGTGGTCCGCCAGGCCACGGACGGCTGTGCCAGTCCCTCGCTTGCCGACAGAGGAGCAGATGGACTTGCCGTCGTGCCATTCCGAGCTGGCGGCGAGCAACGCACCGACGACCGCCGGTCCAGCACAGGTTGGGCGGCCCCCGGGACGTCTGCGCTCACGAACAGCGACACCCCGGGGCCTGGGCCTCGGGGTGTCGAGCCATGCGGAACTGGGTGCGAGATCGCCGGCGCGGCGACCGCTCAGGGCTATTGCGGCAGCGGCTTCAGGTCGGACAGGAACTGCGGGTATTTCTGGGAGATGGCGGTGTTGATGCCGAGGTCCACGGCGCCGTCGAACGGTACGGGCTCCTTGATCTTCTTCTGCTCGATGAGCGCTTTGACGTCCTCGTCCCATGACTCGCGCACCAGTCGGGAGATGCGAGGATCGAACGTCATGTGGGCGGCAGCCTTCGCCGCGACGGTACCGTCGATACCCTTGAGCCAGCGGGGTATGACCTCAGCAATCAGGTGCGGCTGGGTGCGGGTGATATAGGCGGACTCCGCGAATCCGCCGACGATCTTGTCGATCAGAGGACGGTGTGACTCGATCCAGTCTGGTCTGGCGTTGAGGGCCACGCGCTGGGCCACGAAGCCTTCGCCGCGGCTGATGACTTTGGCCTCCGGGTGCTTGGAGAGGATCAGCTCGCCGTACGGCTCGATAGTGACGACAGCATCCAGGCCACTGTCGAAGGCCGCCGGCATGTTGGCCGATGCGACGTTCAAGAACTCGACGCCGCTGTCGGGGATGCCAGCCTTGCGAAGCGCTCCCTTCAGGTAGACGTCCTGGGTGTTGCCCAGCGTCGTGCCGATCTTTCTGCCCTTCAGGTCGGCGACCGAGTTGATGCCAGCGCCGCCCTTCGCGATGATCGCAAACAGGTCGTCCGGCGCAAGCTTGGTCGGATCGTTGTAGACGAAGAGGAACGCCCTGAGGTTGATCTCCTGGCTGCGCGCAACCTGCAGCGTCCCGAACGAGATGGTGCCGGTGTCAACTTCGCCGGTCTGGATCGCCTTGACGATCTCGTTGCCCGACGCGTACGTCTTGATCTTCAGATCGACGCCGTGCTTGATGAAGATCCCCTGCTCCACGCCGATGAAGATCGGCGCGTACTGGAGGTTGGTCACCACGCCAAAGGTGAACGGCTCGACCGGGCCGGCAGCCGCCGCCGGGCTGGCCGCTGGCGCTGCGCCCGCGGCCGGCGAGGCCGCCGGCGCGGCGGCGGCGGGCGAGGCAGCGGCCGGGGCAGCGGCTGCCGGCGAGGCAGCGGGCGCGGCTGGTGCCGCCGGCGCCGCGGGTGCCGCGGGCGCGGCCGGCTTGGCGGGCACCGAGGTTGGCGCCTCGGCGCTCTTCGGAGTCGGTGGCGGCGAGCCGCTGCACGCGGCGAGCGCCGTCGAGAGAGTGATTGCCGCCAGCACAGCCAGGCGACTTCGGGCGAAACCCCACTGTCCCGTCATGACCTGTCTCCAATCTTGAATGTGGCAGGCGCAGAGGCTCCGCTGTCTTCCTTGGCAGCCGGACCCTCGCGGTCGGCATCGTAGCACTGACATCCGCTCGAGGCAATGTTTGTCCACCATTGCGAAGGTGGCATGGTGCATGTCGAGCGGTCGCGAGGACGGTCGGGCTTGTGTCAGCGGGCCGTTTCTGGTTCGCTATGGGCAGCGCCGGCTGTTCGGCCCAGATTCTCCCCGGGGCGTAAGGATGCTCTCCAAGATGGCGCCCAAGTTCCGGCCGGGCCGCCTGGAGCCGTGGCAGCGCAGCCAGCTTGTCGTGCTCGCCACGGTGGTCCTGGCCCAGGTCGGCTTCGACCTCACCCAGCCGTTCATCCCACTCTACGTGCGGTATCTTGGGACCACCGACCTGAACGAGGCCGCGCTCTGGTCTGGCATCGTCGTCGGCATCGGCCCGCTCTGCGCCAGCCTGATGGGGCCGTTCTGGGGAGCGCTGGGCGATCGACTCGGTCACAGGATGATGGTGGTGCGAGCGCTGGCGATGATCTCGCTCATGCAGCTCGCGTCCGGCTTCGTGCCGGACGTCCGCTGGCTGCTGGTCTGTCGAGTGGTGATGGGGCTCTTCGCGGGTTTCACCACGATGGTCCTGGCGCTGGCGATCTCCGTGGCGCCGCGTGAGAAGATGTCTCAGGCGATCGGCCTGGTGCAGGCCGCGCAGCTCGCGCCGACCGCGTTTGGTCCTCTGATCGGCGGCGTCCTATCGGACACGCTCGGGCCGCGGGCGAATTTCGTCACCACCGGCCTGCTCCTGCTTGTGCCGGTCGGGCTCCTCATCCTCCTGGTAGACGAGGGGAGCTACGCCAGCGAGCCGAGTCGACAGACCAGAGAGGCCGGCGCCGGGCGTAATCCCGTCTTCTCGCTGCTGCTGTTCCCACCGTTCCTGGCCTCCCTCGGTATCCTGTTCGTCGCCCGCTTCACCGACCGGGCCCTGCCGCCGATTCTGCCGCTCTATCTGATCCAGCTCGATACGCCAGTCGCCCAGCTTGCCACGATCACCGGTCTCGTCGTCGCCTCGGGGGCGATCGCCGCGGCCTGCTCGGCCGTGCTCTACGGCCGCCAGCTCCGCCCGGAGAACGTCCGCCGGCTGTTGCTGGTCGCCCTGGTCGGCGGAGGCCTGATGAGCTTGCTGCTCAGCCAGACCCAGAGCTGGGTGCAGGTGACGGGGGTCCGGCTCCTGCTCGGCCTGCTGGCCGGAGGCGCCATCACGCTGGCCTACACGCTGGGCGCGCGCCACGCGCCGACCGGCCGCTCGGGATTGACGTTTTCCGTGCTTGGGAGCTGCGGCCAGCTTGGCGCGGCGGTCTCGCCGATGCTGGCAGGCGTCCTCAGCCAGAGCGGCCTGCGAACGGTGTTCCTGGCGAACGGGGCGGCCTACCTGCTGGCCGCCGCGTTGGCCGCGATCCCGGCCGTCGGGGCAGTGCCTGCGCCCGCACCCGCCCCAGAGCGGGAGCCCGCGGCGGACACGGCGGAGTCCTGAGCCCCGCTCGTCTCTCGTGAGTGGCTCGGGTACCATCGCGACGAAGTCTGACCGAACTGCGCATGGAAGGTGACAATGAGGGCAGCGGTACTGCGCGGACCCGGCCGCATCGAGCTTGCGGACTTGCCCGATCCGATGCCGGGACCGGGCGACGTCGTGCTCAGGGTCGGCGCCAACGCCATCTGCGGCAGCGACCGGAACGCGCTTCGAGGCAACCATCCCAAGATCCATCCGCCGGCCGTGCTCGGACACGAATTCGCGGGAACCGTCTCGGCGCTCGGGCCCGACGTCGAGAGCTGGCGCATTGGCGACCGGGTGTGCGTCGAGCCGCTGCTCTCCCGCGGGCGCTGCCGCTATTGCCTGACCGGACGTGGCAACGTCTGCCAGTCCTTCCACATCGTTGGCGACGGGATGGACGGCGCGCTCGCCACCTACGTGAAGATCCCCTCGAAGAACCTCTTCAAGCTGCCGGACCGCGTCTCGTTTGAAGAGGGGGCGCTGGTGCAGCCGCTGGCCATCTCCTACCACGCGGTCCGGGATCGAGCTGAAGTCTCCGACGGCGAGCTGGTGGTCGTCATCGGCGCCGGGCCGATCGGGCTCGGCGCCCTGCTGGCCGCCCGTTCGTTTGGCGCGCGGACCATCGTCTCGGATGTCCTCGGGTACCGCCTGGAGTTTGCGCGGAAGCTCGGTGCCGATCGCGTGGTGGACGGCACCTGGGAAGACCTCGTGGCGGTGGTCCAGCAGGAGAACGAGGGCTACGGCGCGGACGTCGTGGTGGAGGCCGTCGGCGGCGGACAGGAGGCAACCTTCGACCTCGCGGTCCGCGCCGCGGCGCCTGGCGCGCGGGTTGTGGTCCTCGGGAGCTTCGCGAGGAACGAGGCGAAGCTACGAATCGTGGATTTCAAGTTCGGCGAGCTGGACATCCGCGGCTCGCAAGGACACCCCAACACGTTCCGTCCGGTGCTGGACCTCGTCGCGCTGGGGGCGATCCCGGCCAGGGAGCTGATCACCCACCGCGTACCGCTCGAGGATGCGCCGGAGGCGTTCCGTCTGCTGGACACCCGGGACGAAGGCGTTATGAAGGTGATCGTCACTCCCTGAGCCGCCCTGGGGATTACCTCCCTCGAGCCTCCTGGAACGCCTCATAGACGCCATCGGCCAGGCTCCGGGTGAGCTGGAAGCCGAGGGCCGCCTGGATGCCGCTGTTGTCCAACACGGCGGCCGGCTCGCCGCCGCCGGGCCCCAGCTCGATCTGAGCGTCAGGCTCCCACTCGCGGAGCAGCTCGGCCAGCTCCCGCAGGGTCGTGTTGAGGGCGCCGATCGTGTGGGTGCGACCCTCGCCGCGATCGGGCCGCTCGACCGCGGCGGTGAAGGCGGCGACGGCGTCGTCCACGTGCATGAGCGGGAACACCCAGTCCGCACGGGGCGCCCGGGCGTGCTGGCCGTGCGCGACCGCCCGGATCATCTCGATCATCTCCATCGAGGCGCCGGCCCGCCGGCCCCGGCCAAGGATGCCACAGGGCCGCAGGCCGGTACTGTCCAGGCCCCAGGTGCGCGCGTAGTGCGCGGCCAGCAACTCGCTCTGCGCCTTGCAGGCGCCGTAGACGGTGATCGGGTCGGCGACGGAGTCGTCCACGATCCGTTCAACGCCGTGGCGCGTCCGATACCGTCCGAGCGGTCCGAACTGCTGGACCGAGCTGGCCCAGACCATCTTCGGCACGCCAAGCTGCCGCACCGCCTCCAGCACGTTGACGATCCCGCCGGTCATCACGCGCACGGCGGTGGCCGGATCCTGCTGCGCGGCCGGCGTCAGGGTGGCCGCCAGGTGGACCAGCACGTCCGGCCTGACCTCGCCGATGGTCCGGAAGACGTGGAGCGGATCGGTGACGTCACCTGGCAGGAGGGTTATCGCGCCGATCTCCTCCTCGCGCAGCACGTCAAACATCGGGCTGTGGCGAACGTCGCGATCGTACACGGCGACCTGTCGCTCGTGTCGCAGCAGCACGCGCGCGCGATGCGCGCCAATGAACCCGGCCCCGCCAAACAGCAGCACCCGCCTGATGCCTCGCCTCCGAGCAGCGGCGCGGTGCGCGCAAACGGCGAGACCGCGCCCCGAGATACGTCTTCGTCGCCCGATTACGATACGCCACTCCGTCGTTTGGCCAACAGGGATGGCGTGCGCGGTATGGACGGCGGCGCACGGTATGGGAGCGGGCGCCATTTCGCGGCAGGGGCCCCCACCCGATGAAATGTTCCAGTACGGCCAGGACCCCCCCCCCCGACCTCCCCCCAGCGGGGGGAGGTCGGGTGGGGGGGTAGAGGAGTGGACGCACTTTCGATAC
>JADZDV010000569.1 GCA_020850915.1 Chloroflexota bacterium
CGCCAGCGGCGGCAAGCGCATCCTGTCGGACGTCTCGCTCTCGATCCGGCCGGGCGAGTTCGTGGCGGTCGTCGGCGGGAGCGGCAACGGCAAGACGACGCTGGTCAGCGCGTTGTGCGGCTTCAAGCCGCCCTCCAGCGGGAAGGTGCTCTTCAACGGCCAGGACCTCGCGCGCTGCTTCGGCGTCTACCGCGCCTCGATCGGTTACGTCCCGCAGGACAACATCCTCCACGGCAACCTGACCCTTGAGCGGGCACTGGACTTCGCCGCGATGCTCCGCCTGCCTCCCGATACCGCTGCCGCCGAGCGCAAACAGCGGGTGGAGGAGGTGCTCGCCGAGCTGGACCTGCTGCCGCACCGCGACACCTTCATCGACGACCTCTCCGGCGGCCAGCGCAAGCGGGCCAGCATCGGCGTGGAGCTGTTGACCCGCCCCAGCCTCTTCTTCCTGGACGAGCCGACCTCCGGCCTGGACCCGGTCGCCGAGACGCTCATCATGCGGCGGCTGCGCGAGCTGGCGGACCAGGGGCGCACCCTGATCCTGGTGACCCACGCCACCCAGAACATCATGCTCTGCGACCGGGTGGCGTTCCTCTCGCGGGGCGGGCGGCTCGCCTTCTTCGGCCGGCCCCGGGACGCCCTCGACTTCTTCATGGTCGAGGAGTTCGTGGACGCCTACGACAAGCTGGAGAGCGAGCCCTCGGTGGGCGACTACGCCCGGCAGTACGAGGCCTCACCCTACCACGAGCGCTGCACCGCCGCCGCGACGCCGCCGCCGCTCGGCCACACCCGCCCTGCCCACGTCCAGCGGCCAAGCACCTCCGGCGTGCGCCAGTTCGGCATTCTCATGCGCCGCTCGCTGGAGCTGCTCCTGGCCCCCCGTCGCGGCGCGCGCCAGGCGCTCGCCGTGCTGCTGCTCCAGGCGCCCCTGATCGCCCGCTGCCGCGGTCTGATCTTTCCGCGGGCGGTCTTTCACGAGCGGCCGATCGTCGTCCCGCCGGATCAGCTCGCGGCGGCCGGCGTCCGCCTCCCGCTGGGCCAGGTCCAGAAGAGCTGCGACCTCTCGCCGGACGAGCTGGCCGCGCTGCCAGCCTCCCTCCAGGCTGACTGGATGGCCGAGCCGTGCGGCGACACCCGTAAGGCGATGCTGATGCTCTTCCTGCTGTCCATCGTCGCCATCTGGCTGGGCGCCTTCAACGGCGCGAAGGAGATCATTCGCGAGCAGGCGATCTACCGTCGCGAGCGTCTGGCCGTGCTCGGCATCCTGCCGTACGTCTGCTCGAAGATCGCCCTGCTCTGGATTGTCTCGATCGTCCAGGCGGCGCTCCTGCTGGCCATCATGTTCGGCATGATCGACTTCCCACCGGAGCCGAACGTCCTGCTCGGCACGACCGCGGTCATCCTGCTGACGTTCGCCGTGGCGACCCTTTTCGGCCTGGCCATCTCCGCCGTCGCCAGCTCGCCGGAGTTCAGCCAGATGGCGCTGCCGATCCTGCTCCTGCCCCAGATGTTCTTCGCTGGGGCGATGCTGGCGCTGGGCGAGATGGGCAGCGGCGCGCGCTACGTCTCCGCCCTGACTCTGAGCCGCTGGAGCTGGGAGTCGCTCGGCGCGATCGCTGACCTGCCGCGCTACGCCCAGGCCCAGGGCGGGCCAATGCTCAGCCTGCTCGAGGAGCACAAGTGGCGCCACACCTTCGAGATCGATCCCTGGACCCACGCCCAGGTCCTCGGCCTGTTCGGCCTGGCGTTCCTGGTGGTGACCGTCGTGGCGCTCCGGCGCAAGGATGCGCTGTGACCGGTCGGAACGGGTTAACGGTGGCCGTGGGCCGTCGATATAATCTTCCAGAACCAGTTGTGGTAGACGGGGCTACATGACACGCAGGCATCATTGTGGCCGGTCAGGAAGATCCGAGCAGAAATGTCCGCGCGCTGCTCCGTCTCGTGAACGCGCTGACGGCGGAAGACCTGATTGGGAGCATCGTCTACCTGAACAACTGGGACTGACGGGCTAGCTCGAGCCGACCTCTGCCTTGTCCATGCGAAGCTGCCGGCGGAGGGCGATGGCGCGTTCGAGAGCTCTGCGCGCTTGTTCCAGGAGCGCTGCGCTCTCGGCCTGAAGCTGGACGGCCTCTGCTATCTCTTCGCCGCCGTCGTTGGCGTGCGGCAGCTCGTCTCGACCAACCGCGTCGTGCACGAGATCATCCTGCCCGCTCCCACCTCGATCCTGAGCGTGGCGCCCGGGGCTCTCGGTGAGCGGCTGTTCCTGGTGCACCTGGGCTCCACGCTCAGGGAGATCTTCTGAGGCTTCATCCTCGGCGGGGGTGTCGGGCCAACTGGCGGGGAGTAGCAGCCGGACTGGACACATCGTTCACACAAAGGCTAATCTGCCGTAGCGTAGATCTGGCTCGCGGTCCTGGTGGACGGGGTCGCCGGCCCGAGCCTTCCCCATCGACGAGCGGGGGACGATCGGATGCGCGACGAGCAGGAGCCTGGCTCACCGGCCGGTGGCAGAGCGCGACGGCCAGAGGGGATCGCCAGCGCGCTTCGCGGCGCAGGGCACGACGATGCCTGATTACGCCGACCTGGAGATCGGAATCCAGCGCTGGCCGACCGGCAGCTACGCGGTCCAGCTCGACTACACGACCCCGCGGACCGACGTCGACTGGCGGGGTCGGGGTGGCCCGAAGGAGATCACGTTCGACTTCGGCGCCCTGCGAGCGGCCACGCCGGATATCGAGGCCTATGGGCGCTTGCTGAGTGGGTGTCTGTTCGGTGACCAGGATCTGCGCGACAGCTTTGGTCAGGCCCGGCGGCACGCGGCTGCCAGCGAGATGCCGCTTCGCCTCCGGCTGTTCATCTATCCCAGCGCCACGGAGCTGCACAGCCTCCGCTGGGAGACGCTGCGCGATCCCGACTCGGGCGAAGCCCTGTTATCCGGTGAGACCGTCTACTTTTCGCGAGACCTCAGCAGCTACGACTGGCGGCCGGTCCGGCTCCGGCCGCGGGGAGACATCCGCGCCCTCGTCATCATCGCCAGCCCCTCCGATCTCGAGCAGTACCAGGTCGATCGCCAGGGCGTCAGCCTGCCTGACGCGCGAGGAGCTGCCGCGCCACGACAGCTCCGGCCGCTCGCGCCCCTGGACGTGGCGAAGGAGGAAGCGCGTGCCAGGGAGGGGCTCTCTGGTCTGCTCGTCACGACGCTGGTCTCAGAGGGCGGGGGCAGCCCGCTCGTCGACCCCCAGCCCGTCCCGCTGGCGGGCAAGGTGACCGTGAACCAGCTCCTGGACCGGCTCCGGGACGGGTACGACATTCTCTACCTGATCTGCCACGGCACGCTGCGAGAAGGACAGCCCTGGCTCTACCTGGAGAACGAGAACGGCAACACCGCGGCGGTCCCGGGCAGCGCCCTGGTGTCGGGCTTGAGCAGCCTGGAGTACCGGCCGCGCCTGGTCGTGCTGGCCTCCTGCCAGAGCGCCGGGGCCGGGGACGAGCCGCGCAGCGACGATGAGGGCGTGCTCTCGGCGCTCGGTCCACAGCTCGCCGAGGCGGGCATTCCGGCCGTGATCGCGATGCAGGGCAACGTCACGATGAAGACGGTTGAGACGTTCATGCCAGCCTTCTTCCGCCAGTTGGACAAGCACGGCCAGATCGACCGCGCGGTCGCGGCGGCTCGCTCAGCCGTCGCCGGCCGCCCGGATGCGTGGATGCCGGTGTTGTTCATGCGTCTGAAGAGCGGCCGCGTCTGGACGGTCCCCGGCGTGGCTGGCGAGCAGCCGGCGTTCGAGCCCGAGAAGTGGAGCGCGCTGCTGGGGTACATCGCGGATGGCGCCTGTACCCCGATCCTCGGCCCGGGGCTGACCGAAGCGGCCTTCGGCTCGCGCCGCGACGTCGCGCAGCAGTGGGCCGAGGAGTGTCGCTTCCCGATGGCGCCCTACGACCGGGATGACCTGCCGCAGGTCGCCCAGTACCGTGCCGTGGCGGAGGCGGTCAACATCCCCCCGCGCGAGTTCGTCAAGTACCTGCGGGCCCGGGTGCAGCGACGGTTTCAGAACGACCTACCGCCAGAGCTCCTGGACGAGCGGTGTGCGATCGCCGATCTGATCGCGGCGGTCGGGAAGATCCTGCGCGCCCGCGATTCGACGGAGCCGCATCGGGCGCTGGCCGATCTCGGCCTGCCTCTCTACGTGACGACCAACCCGGACAGCTTGCTGCAGGATGCCCTCGCGGCCGCCGATCGTCCGCCCGAGGTGGACGTCTGTCGCTGGAACCGGCAGCTTCGGACGCTCCCGTCGATCTTCGAGAAGCGGCGGGATTACCGTCCCAGCCGCGCGCACCCGCTCATCTTTCAGCTCTTCGGCACGCTGGACGACCCTCGCTCGCTCGTGCTGACGCAGGACAACTACTTCGACTTTCTGATCGGTGTGACGGCGGACAAGAGGCTGATCCCCGCTCCGGTACGCTCGGCGCTGACGAACTCCGACCTGCTCTTTCTCGGGTTCCAGATGGACGACTGGAACTTCAGGGTGCTCTTCCGAAGCATTCTGGCCCTGGAGGGCAGCGAGCTGCTGGCGGATTTCGCGCACGTGGCGGTCCAGATCGATCCGGAGGAGAGCCGTATCACGGACCTGGCCGGCGCACGGCGATACCTGGAGCGCTTCTTCGGCAAGGACCAGATCAGCATCTACTGGGGCAGCATCGACGACTTCGTTCGCGATCTGGTGCCGCGTCGGGAGCGCGGTGGCGGGTGACGACCTTGACCGAGGCGCCCGATCGGCCGGCCGAAGCGCCCGACAACCCGTACGTCGGGCCGGAGCCGCTCGACGCCCGACAGACCCTCCACGGACGCGACCCCGAGGTGCTGGAGCTGCTGGACCTCCTCATCGCGGAGCGGATCGTGCTGCTCTACTCGCCGTCAGGCGCCGGGAAGACATCCCTCATTCAGGCCGCGCTGATCCCACGTCTACGGGCACAGCGCTTCAACGTCCTGCCCCTCATTCGGGTCGGCCGACCGCCGGGGCCGATGCTCGTGCCCCTGCCGGCGGGCTCCTCTCCCCCTGACGGGCTGACTGGGAGCGGCGCGGCCTCGCCTACCGCCGGTGACGAGGCGCGGCCCGCGCTCAACCGCTTCGTCATCAGTACGTTGCTGTCGCTCGGTGGCTCCCTCTCGGAGGAGCTGAGCAGGGGACTGCCAGGCGGCGTCAACCTGTCGGCGTACCTGGAATCCCAGCCAAGACCACCCGGCGCGCGGAACGCGGACGTCCTGATCTTTGATCAGTTCGAGGAGGTGCTGACCATCGATCTGCTGGATCGCGGCCAGAAGGAGGCGTTCTTTCGACAGATCGGCACGCTGCTCGAGAACCCGCGCCGGTTCGCGCTGTTCGCGGTGCGCGAGGACTACCTGGCCGCGCTCGACCCGTATCGTGCCTTCATCCCAACCTCGCTCCGAACCGCGTTCCGCCTGGACCTGCTGGACGAGGAGGCGGCACGCGAGGCGATCGTCCTGCCGGCTCGGGAAGCGGCCCAACCGCGTCGTTTCGCCGAGGCGGCCGTCAGAACGCTCGTCGACGATCTGCGGCGGGTCCAGGTCCAGCAGCCGGACGGCACCGTCGAATCGCGGCTCGGCCCGTACGTCGAGCCGGTCGAGCTGCAGGTTGTCTGTCAGCGGCTGTGGTCGGAGCTGCCACCGGACGTCCAGGAGATCACCGAGACGGACGTCGCGGCGCGCGGCGATGTGACTGAGGCGCTCCGGAGCTACTACTCCGCGCGGGTGGGCAGGGCGGCCGAGACCACGGGAGTGTCTGAGCGAGCCCTCCGGAGCTGGATCGACTGCTCTCTCATCACGCCCCAGGGCATTCGTAGCCAGGTGCTGCGGGGGAGCGCGGCCAGTCGCGAGCTTCCCGCGGAGGCGGTCCAGCAGCTCATCGACGCCCACCTGGTCCGGGCTGAGGACCGCGGGAACCGAACCTGGTACGAGCTGGCCCACGACCGGCTCGTTCAGCCAGTGCGCGCCGACAACGCGGCGTGGCTGGAGCGGAACCTGAGCAGTCTGCAGCGGGCAGCCGCCCGCTGGCACGACAACGAGCACTCTCCTGGCCTGCTGCTGCATGACCAGGACCTGGTGAGCGCCGAGCAGTGGGCGGCCGCGCATCCAGGGGAGGTGGGTGAGGTCGAGGGCGAGTTCCTGACCGAATCTCGCAGGGCGCAGGCGACGGCCGATCGGGAGCGCCGCTACATCCGGGCGCTGAAATGGTGGACGTTCGTGGCGACGACGATCGGGGCGATCGCGCTCATCGCGTGCCTGGTGGCGCTGTGGTTCTTCAGGAGCGCGGTACACCAGACTGAGATCGCCACCTCGCGAGGGCTCGCGGCGGCCGCGCTCAACAAGCTGGACCAGGATCCGGAGCTGAGCGTCCTGCTGGCGCTCCAGGCGGTGAAAGGAAGGACCGACGAGGCGGTGGACGCGCTCCACCGCGCGGTCCAGGCGTCCAAGGCCCAGCTCAGGCTCGCGGGAGAGCGCGGGGCCGTCGCGGCCGCGCGGTTCAGCCGGGCGGGCCGTGTCGCCACGGCGAACGCCGACGGCTCGATCACACTCTGGGATGCGGCGAGCGGCCAGCAGTTGAACGTGATCCCAGCGCACGCCGCCGCCGTGGCCGGCGTGGCGTTCAGTCCCGATGGGCGTCTGCTGGCGAGCGCCAGCTCCGACGGGACGGCCAGGCTCTGGCAGCTTGATTCTGGCGAGCTCGTCCGGTCCTTTCGGCAGGCGCAGCAGAAGCAGGAGGCGATCACCGACATCGCGTTCAGTCCGGATGGGCGGCTCGTGGCCGCGTCCGTCGTCAACGCCACCGTGCAGGTCTGGGACGTTGCCTCGAGTGGTCCGCCGCGCGTGCTCGGCGGAGCCAACGGGCACAAAGGCCCCGTCACCGGGGTCGCTTTCGGAAAAGACGCGAATCAGCTTGGCTCGGTCGGCGACGATCGAACGGCGCGCGTCTGGGATCTCGCGAGCGCCGGACCTCCACGCGTGTTCACCTACACCGCCGAACTCAACGGCGTGGCGTTCTCGCCCGGTGGCGCGCGGCTGGCCGTCGCCGCCCGCGATCGTTCGGCGGCCATCTGGGGACTTGGGGGCTCGAACGAGACGCCGCGGCGGCTGCAGGGCCATGCCGACTGGGTCTACGGGGTTGCCTTCAGCCCGGATGGGACGCGGCTCGCAACGGCAGGTCGCGACGGCAGGATCAAAGTCTGGAACTCCAGCAGTCTTGTCGAGCTCCAGACGCTCTCCGGCCACACGGAGCGGGTGAACTCGGTGGAGTGGGCGCCGGACGGACACCGCCTGATCTCGGCCAGCAGCGACGGGTCGGCGCGCATCTGGGACACCAGCCTGCCGGGAGAGGTCGCGACGATGACCGGTCACGGCGACTGGGTGGCGAGCGTGGCGTACAGCCCGGATGGGAGCCGGGTAGCGAGCGCCTCGTCCGACGGCACCTTACGCGTCTGGGACGCGACCACTGGACAGCAGCTTTTCCGCGCCACGAACCCCGCCCCGAACCCCGTGGACCGGTCGCTCCAGTCCGTTGCGTACAGCCCCGATGGGACACGTCTAGCGACCACGGGCCGGGATGGCCGGCCTCGGATCTGGGACGCATCGTCGGGAAGCTTGCTCCTGGAGCTGCCAGGCCACTGCACGGCCGATTCGGGCTGCGCCGAGAGTAACCAGGTGGCGTTCAGTCCGGACGGGAAACGGCTCGCCAGCGCCTCGCGAGACTGGACCGCGGCGGTCTGGGACATCGCTAGCGGACGACCGGTGCTGCCCAGGCTGGAGCACGAGAGCTGGGTGTACAGCGTCGCGTTCAGCCCGGACGGTGCGCGTCTGGCGACGGCGAGCTGGGACAAGACCGCCCGCGTCTGGGACGCATCGAGCGGACGGCTAATGTTGACGCTGGAGCACCAGAGCGAGGTCAACGACGTGGCGTTCAGCGTGGACGGCACTCACCTGGCCACCGGCACGCTCGACGGGAACGCGCACCTCTGGGACCTCTCTCGCCCCAGGGAGGAGCGTACCCTCGTGGGCCATGCTGACCGCGTCTACAGTCTGGCATTCAGTCCGGAGGGCGCGCGTCTGGCCACGGCGAGCTGGGACCACACGGCCAAGGTGTGGGACGTCTTCAGCGGCGCCGAGCTTGCCAGCTTCTACCACGCGGACGACGTCTACGACGTCGCGTTCGCTCCGACGCGTGACCACCTGGCCACCGCCGGCAGCGAGCGGCTGGTCCAGGTGTACACGTTGGACGTCGGCGAGCTGACGGAGCTTGCGAGCCAGCGCGTCACCCGGAGACTGACCGATGCGGAATGCCAGCGTTACCTGGGGCGATCGCCGTGTCCGTGACCGGGATGGCCCGGCTAGGTCACCTCGACTCGGTCCCCGCCGGTCCAGCGGAGCACGTGCCCGGCCATGGTGATGATGGCGGTCCCGCCGCCATCCGTGTCCGCCACCGGGAGCTCCGACGTCGCCGCCGTTCCAACCTCCTTGTGCTCCAGCCAGTACCGGAACAGCGCAGCCTCTGGAATGACGGCGATCGGCCGAGCCGGCGCCCACTCCGCCAGACGGTAGGCAGCGATCTGCAGCTCTCCCAGCGAGTACGGGCCATCGTGGCCGAAGATCTTGACCCGCGTCGATCCAGCCAGCCACTGGTCCCGCGCCTCAGCCGGCGTCTGGCCGTCCGGTTCGAACGCCATCGCGGCAGACTCGGCAAGCGCGCAGCAGAGCTCGAAGGACTCACGCCCCGTCCCATCCGCGCGGCGCAGGCCGAAGGCGTTGGGGCCCTGCTCCTCGGGTCCGCCGATCTGGTCAGACCAGCAGAAGTAGCAGGCGGCCGCGAGGACCTCGCTCGGCAGCTCGCGGAGCACCTCGTAGGCCTGGCGGAAGTAGGCAGCCTGCCCCGGTTCGCCGCCCGCGTCGGCGATCTTGATGCCAAACTCCGTCAGATAGATCGGCATACCGGTCAGCTCGTGGGCGCGCATGACGGCCTGGTCGATCTCGCCGAAGATGAAGCCCGGTGGGAAACCGCGCGCGCTCTTGCCGTACGGGTGGAAGCTCGCGCCCGCGATGCGGATTCTGTCCTCTGGGGAGAGCAGCCCGACCACTTCTTCGAGCGACTCCTGCCAGCGCGGGCCCGCGACGGAGCCGAGCAGGCAGCCGATACCCGCGTCCACCAGGAACGGCGCGGCGGTCCGAGCGCACTCCGCTGCCACCGAGGCCGGCAGGCGTGCCAGATCCCACTCGTTCAGGCACTCCACAGCCTGGACGCGTCCGGCGAAGCGGCGCGCGAACTCCTCGATCGCCCCCCGCCAGCCGCTCAGATCGGACCTGACCGCCTCGTTCTCTCCGTTCAGGAGCGCGATCACGTTGACCCCGGGCGGATGGTTCCGCAGCGCCGCGTCAAGCTCGTCGAAGGAGTAGACGATGCTGCGTACCCAGCGGACACCCAACCGGTCCAGCTCGTCCGCGCTTGGCCACGCGTTCCTGGCGTTAGCCACGATCCCGAACCGCTCGTTCATCGCGATACCCCCTCTCGCCGGTGGACCGGCCCCGATCCGCTGAGGATGTCAACTGCACGGGAGCGCCGAGCTGTTGCCGATCTCCCTCCTTCTCCTGCTACCGCGAGCCCGCCTCGGGCGGGCCTGCCCACCTGCGCCATGGAGGTGTCATGAACAGCGTCGTCGCTCTGCAACAACAGCAGCTCACAGGTCCATTCTCGGTGAGCGGTCCGGGCGTCCTGTGGTTCTCTCCCGAAGAGATCGCTCAGGTCATCGGTTGTCCCGTGGAGAACGTGGCACGCTACTGGCCGCCGATCGTCCGCCTGCTCCGGGCGCAGGGCCTGACGGACTGCTCGACCGTCATCGCCATTCTGGCGACGGTCGGGGTTGAGGTGGGGTCGTTCGCCCCGATCAACGAGTACGGTGGAGCGGCGTACTTCACGCGCATGTACGAGGGTCGCACGGACCTCGGAAACGTCCGACCCGGCGACGGCGCTCGGTACCACGGCCGCGGGTTCATTCAACTTACCGGGCGAAGCAACTACCGCGCGTACGGCGAGCGGCTCGGGCTCCCGCTGGAGACCAATCCCGAGCTTGCCCTCGATCCAGACGTGTCCGGCCCAGTCCTGGTGTACTACTTCGTCGATCGCGGCATTCCACGGTACGCCGCGACCGGCGAATGGCAAAGGGTCCGCCGGCTGGTCAACGGCGGCCTCAACGGCTGGGACCGGTTCATCAACCTCGTGCGCAGGCTGGAGACGATCGCCCTCTCCCGGCGCGCCTAGCGACGGGAAGTCCGGGGCCGGGCCAGCCGCGCCTCGGACGGTCATGCCGCCTGCACCCGGGCCGTACTGGCGCTCATCTGGCCCAGCATCTCGCGGCTTCGCCGCGCCGAGGGGCTGATCTGGGCCTCGAAATCCAGCTTCGCCTCGATGGCCGCCTCCGTGTCGCCGTTCCTGAGCAGCCCCCCGACCTTCTCCACCGCGCCGTCCATGCTGTCCAGGAAGGCGCGAAAGTTGTCCAGCAGCGAGCCATCGGCGTTGCTCAGCAGACGGAGCTCATGCTCCACCTGCGCGAACGTGGACGAGTCGAGCAGTGTCTGGAGCGGCGGAAGGACCCTCCCGCGCAATTCGTCGACGACGTGGCGTGAGGTGTCTTCCTGGACCCAGTCCTGGCCGTCGTAGTAGCGCTTGAACTTCGTGTAGAACGCTTTGAACTGCTTCTCGAACGTGGCCGGGTCGTCGCCAACGTCGCGGTAGTCAGAGGCAACGCCGACGAGCACTTTGTGGCTCTTGCTCAGCTCGTCGATGAGCTGGCGCAGGTCGGCGACGAACTGCTGGCCCGGATCGTCGCGCTGGGCTGCCGCTAAAGCCTGGCTGGCGGTTGCGAAGACCAGATCGCTGTGCGCCAGCGACTCCGTGTAGATGCGACCGACCGGAAAGTCCAGGAGCTGGTTATCCTGGAGCCGGCTCAGCAGCACGGGCACGCTCCAGTCCGCGCTCTCCTGGACCGTGGCCCGCGCTTCGTTGACCGCCTGGTCGACCACTCCGTGCTTGAGAAGCCGCTGGTAGAACTGGTCGGCAAAGCGGCGCGCGGTCGGCACCCCAACGCGGGCCGTCATCGCGATGACCGCCTGGAGGCCGCCATCCGCCACCAGGCTCGGGCCGAGCGCGGCCAGCCCGTCTGCTCGCCCGCGACGAGCGCTCTCACAGGCTGCCAGGTAGCAGAGCAGTGGAGGGCTCGTCAGCGTGTTGAAGCAGCTCACGAGACGCTCGACGCTCACCGCGTCCGTCGTGCCGTCAGCGCGCTCCAGGTACAGCACCGAGCCGTTCGCCGTCGCGGCGCCGTGGCAGAGGATGTGGACCAGGTGCGGGCCCTCCGCCAGCGCTCGGCGAAGCCCTTCCAGCGTGGGCCGAGCGGCCGTTCCCGTCTCGAGCCAGCTCAGAGCTACGTCCGGCAGCCCCACGAGCGACGTGCGCGGCGCATCGCGCTCGGCCTGGTCGATGGCGTCGAGGCCATAGGCGTCGAGATCGGCGGGCGACGCGACAACGGCCAGCATGCGTAGCGGCCGCTCGGTGACCAGCGGAGGACGGCTCCAACGTGGCGATGGAACGTACCGGGAGAACGGCGTCGTGGCGGTGGTGCCGACTGGCTGCCAGCCGCCCCCCATCGGCTGGTACAGTCGCTCCCAGTGCAGAGGCTCCAGCTCTAGCGGGTCAAGCCGGAGTCGGACGCGTACGCCGCCTCGCTTCTCTTGGACGGCGGCCAACGCCTCGCGATAGCTGGGCCCGAGACAGTCATCGGCGAAGAGGGCCTCACCCAGCATCTGGCCGTAGGTGGCAACGCTGGCCCCGCTGGCGTTCAGGGCCGCGATGTCGAGCTTGAGCTGTCCCCGTGGGAAATCCGGCCACCGTGGCGCGCTCATCTCGACGGGATAGGGCTGTCCGGCGGCCCGGGCATCGAAGACGCGGATCTCCAACTGCTGGTAGCCTTCGCGCGGACCGAGTCTGGCGAGCAACACGTGGGTCCTACCTCCGGTGAGATCAGGCTGCTGGCGAGGCCGAGCCCGGTCGAGCATGCTGCCTCGGCTCTCGTGGCTCGGCCAGAACCTGGTCAAAGAAGCGCAACACCATCGGCAAGGCGAGCAGCAGCCCGCCGGGCGTGCCGAGCCGCGCCGCCAGGGCCGCCGCTCCGCCGACGATGAGCACGGCCTTGTGGATCAGCGAGGTTCGCGCGGAGAGGGCGTCGGCCAGTGCACGGTCGTGCTGGTCCAGAAGCCCGAAGCCGTCGTTGGCCTGCCAGACGGTCGTGATCGTCCCGTCCCAGCTCGCGAGCGAACGGCCAACCACCCGCCGGTCAACTGACGTCTCGACCCAGGCGTCGTAGCCGACGGCGCGGGTCGCTTGATCGAGCAGCGCCTCGCAGCGCGCGCTCGCCTGGCTCCAGGCGGCGCCCATCCATTCTCGCGGGCCGAAGCTCACGGTCTCGGTCCCCCCGAGCGACTCGAGCCACGCCGAAAGCTCCGCCTCCGGCGCGCCGGCCGCTGCCCTGACGACGAACGCCGCGCCGGCGTCCGGGGCTGTGGGCGGCTGCGCCAGGAACCGTGCCAGGCGCGCGGCCGCGCGCTCCAGCGCAGCGTCGTCGATTGGCTCGAAGGCAGCGGGGAGATCGACCTGCGTGACGTCCATCAGACCCGGCCCAGGCCCGCCA
>JADZDV010000639.1 GCA_020850915.1 Chloroflexota bacterium
AAGAGCGCCGATGACATCTTGGCCAGTCTCGCGCGCTTTTGCATGCGAATCTCGGACTCACGACACTAGACAGACTTGTAGATCAGTTATCCTTCCACCAATCTTCAGCCGAGAATCACGATGAGACCCAAGACGCAAGAAGTCCTAGAAGGCCTAAAGACTCACGCTGCAGGCCCGGAGCGGGCGATACGTTCAAGCGCATTGGCCAGCAAGTTGGGACTGTCTAACCGGGTCGTCTCAAACGCACTTAACTGGCTGGCCGTCGAGGGGAAACACCCCAATGTGCGTCGAGAGCGAGATGCCAGGGCGTTTTGGTACCGGTACTGGTGGATTGAACGGTAGCGCTCATCATTGGCGCCGGCGCTCAAGCGCCTTCCGGATACGTCCTACTACCGCTCCCTCACTCCTCAGCGAGTGCTCCCAGAACGAAAGCACGCTCCACCCCGACGCGCGCAACGTGCGCTTCACCCGCCGGTCCCGGGTACGGTTGCGCTCGACCTTCTGTTGCCAATACGGCTGATTGGCTCTCGGGCGCCTGTAACAGCGTGGGCAGCCGTGCCAAAAACAGCCATTCACGAAAACGGCGACTCTTTCCTTCGTGAAGACAAAATCTGGCGTGCCAGGCAATTTCATATGCCTCCTCCATCCTGAGAGATGATAGCGTCGTAGCATTGAAGCTAGACGCTGCTCGGTCGTTGTATTGCCCATGCTGCGGATCGCGGCCATGTTTCGCGATCGTTGAGGCGTGGTCTTGAAGAAGACGGGCACCTGAGCCTGGATCAATCGTGACCCCCAGAAGGCCGGGAAACTGCAGGGCGCAGTCCGCGGAGAACAAACTCTACTATGCAGCCCAGCGCGGACCCGCTCTTTAAGAATAAGCAAACGGCGGGCGGACGCCCCGCGTTTAGCGCAAGAGCGCTAGCCAGGCTCGACGCAATCGCAGACATCCTGGATTTGGCAACTGAGGCAGTTGCTATCGAAGAAGTCGCTCAAAAACTCGCTGTATCAGCTGGCACAGCCCGCAAATATCTGGGCGCTTATTTTCAGCAGCGCCCTGCCGAGCAAGTCAAAGTGATTGAATTTTCGGAAAGGTCGGCAACCTTCGGCATTGGAGAATGGTACGGGATGGACT
>JADZDV010000570.1 GCA_020850915.1 Chloroflexota bacterium
CCAGTTGGCGCGGGCTTCATTCCGGTCTGGCTTGCGACCGCTGCGTTAGTTGCCGTGGCGGCCATCATCGCGCCGGCGACTCTCTCGAGCGAGTCATTCAGCGCGGTCCTGCCCACGATGACGTTCCTGGCGGTAACAGCGCTGGGCCAGATGCTCGTCGTGATGACAGGCGGGATTGACCTCTCCATCCCCGGCGTGATCGTACTCGTCTCAAACGTCATTGTCGGCGTCGCCGACGGACAAGACGGCCGCCTCGCCATAGCGATCGTCATTTGCCTCGTTCTCTCTGCGGCAGTCGGCTTCATCAACGGTCTGTTCGTCAGCATCGCACGACTCAACCCGCTCATCGTCACGCTCGCCGTCGGTCTCGTCGTCCTGGGAATCGCGACGCGCTATGCGAGCGAGATCGCCAGCGAGTCGGCCGTTCCCCCGGCACTCTCATCCTGGGCAACAGACCGCTACCTCGGTGTTAGCTCGCTCTTCTGGGTCGGCGTCGGGTTGACTTTGGCCGTGGCGATCTTCCTCCGTGGAACCGGCACCGGGCGCCGTTTTCAGGCGGTTGGAGCCAACAGCCGCGCCGCATGGGTGGCGGGCCTTGGCGTTCGCCGCTACGTAACCTCCGCGTACGCGGTCGCAGGTGTCTTGTACGGAGCGGCAGGGATCCTCCTGGCCGGGTTCATCCGTAACCCGAGCCTCGATCTTGGCGATCTTTATCTGCTCGGACCGCTCGCCGCGGTCGTCATCGGCGGCGCGTCACTCGCCGGAGGCGTGGCGAGTCCGATGTCCACCCTGGTGGCGGCGTTTGCGCTCACCCTCCTCACACAGATGCTTCGAGTGCTGGGACTGTCAACGGCCCTCCAGTACGTGGTATTCGGAGCGGCGATCGCTGCGGGGATGGTCATTTCCGGTGACCGCATCGTCAGTGGCGTCGGGAGGCTCGCGCTACGCGAGCGGCGTGTCGGGAACGGAAAGGAAGAGAACACGAAGGAGGAGGAGAGACGGTGGTGATGAATCGGACGAAGTCGAGAGGTGTCGCGCTCGCCGCGCTATTCGTCGTGTTTGTTCTCGTACTCGCGGCGTGCGGTGGCGGCGAAGACGAGGCGGCGCCTCTGGAGACGGCGCCTGCGGAAGCGACTCCAACCGAAGAGGAAGCACCCGCCGAGGAGCCCGCGGAGACCGAAGCCGCCGACACCGACGCAGGCGCCGACGAGACAGCGGCGAGCGAGCCTGATCCGGCGCTGCTTCAGAAAGCTCTGGGTACGACTGACACCTCGCTGATCCCGGAGATCATCCTCGAGGCTGTGGCGCGAGCCGGCGAGGTGTTCGAGGGCGATCGACTCGAGCTCGCGCTCAAGTGTTGGAAGGAGAACACGTGCGACACCGGTACAGGCGGTGAGCTGACGGTGGCACTGGCCGACGGGTTCGGCGAGAATGTCTGGCGCGAGGTCACCCACATGGAGTTCGTTCTTCAGGCGCTGACCTACCCGGAGATCGGGAAGATCATCTACACGAGCGCCCAGGGGGACACGCAGAAGGCGATCTCGGATTTCCGAAGCCTGATCGCGCAGGATGTCGACGTGATCGCGACATTCGCCGATGCCGCGGACGCTCTGCGGCCTGTCGCTCGTGAGGCGATGGATCAGGGGATCCTTGTCGTTCCCTACATCTCTGGCTACGGCGGCGAGCCGGGAACGGACTATGTGACCTTCGTGGCCGAGGATCTCTGCCAGCTCGGCAAGAACTTCGCCACGGTCCTCAACGAGGAGCTGGGAGGCCAGGGTAACGTGGTCTTCCTCGGCGGGACGCCCGGCAACCCGCTCTCGAAGGCGTGGCAGGAATGCGAGGAGCCAGAGCTCGCGGACGCCATCGAGATCATCGGGCCTGCGGACACGAACTGGACACGGGATGGAACGCTTCAGGCGATGTCCGGTTTCCTCAGCCAGTACGATCAGATCGACGGAATCAGCTACGAGTACGCGGATGGGTTCCTCGGTGGCATTCGTGCGTACGAAGCTGCGGGTCGTCCACTTGATGTCGTGCTGACGCTCCGCACCGACGAGGTCGGACTCTTCTGCGAGTGGAAGAAGATCGGCAATCCCAACTTCAAGATCTTCTTCTCTTCGGGAGGAGGGTTCGACCCGCGCATCGCGCTCACAGCGGCGATGACGAAACTGGCCGGGGGCGAGGTCCCCGGGAACCTTGTCGTACCGGCGCAACTGCAGCAGGTCGACGAGTCGACATGCAACGAGAGCATCCCCGGCGAGGCTCCGGCATCGACGCTCGTACCTGATAACGTGCTCGCCGCCATGTACCCGTCGTAGCGAGGCTAGACGCGCGCGTGACGGCCAAGAGGCAGCTCGAGCGGGGGAGCCCGCCGCCGGTTTCGGTGGCGGGCTCGGCCTCCTTGCACGACGTCCTCGTTCTCGAGAGCATCTGGAAGCGCTTCGGCGCGGTCCAAGCGCTTCGGGACGTGAGTCTCACCTGCGTGAGCGGCGAGATCCACGCCGTCGTCGGAGAGAACGG
>JADZDV010000571.1 GCA_020850915.1 Chloroflexota bacterium
AGGCACGTAGTAGCAGAGCACGAGCACCGGCAGGATCTGCGAAACGCCAAACCCGACGTCCGTCACGAGCACTCTGGGGGCGCTCGGCGTCTTCTGGACATGGACCTGGTAGAGATTGCTCCCTGGCGCGACCGGGTCCACCGAGAACGCGTGGATCAACCCGAGCCGCTTCAGCCAGTCAGCCACGATCCAGTCCAGCGGGCGCCGCTGACGACGCCGTCCGCGCTTTACCAGCTCCGCGCGGTCGCGCGATGCCAGTAGCGCATCGATGACGCGCTCTCCGCGCTGGCCCATGTCGGACGGTTGCGCTCCAGCCCAGGTGTACTGCCTTCTGGGATACTCCCGCAGCGGACCGAGGTAGTAGACGCCGGCGAAGAGCTCCTCGAGCTCGAGCTGCAAGTCCGCCAGGAACCCCGCGTTCTGATACGCGGCGTAGACCTGGTCCGGGAATCCATAGAACTTCACCGGCGGTGGCAACGGCGTCGGCCGGCCGCGGAAGCGCTTCAGGTCGAATGGCGAGGTGACGATCTCGTACTGATCGCCGGCTCCGGGCTTTCGCTTCATCCCAAAGTGGTAATTCGACTGGGTCGGCCGAAGCTGGTACCGGAATTCGTCGACGATAGGTCTGGACGAGGCGTTCGAATTGGCTTCGCGGATAGCCGCGGTGAAGGCAAGCTCGTCGGATACAGCGAGGGGGGCATTCGACTGAGCCGGATCGACAAGCCGGAACGGCCCGGCTGGCGACCACGAGAACGAGAACCCGAGGCTGCCGGGCGACGTGTGACCGTGGACCACTTCTGGAAACGTCCCGAGGTCTACGAGCGCTCGATCGCCGCCGAGCTGTAACACCTGGGCACGGTCTGTCGATTCGACCGTCTGCTTGAGAAGCAGGAGCAGTTGAAGGATGCTCGTCTTGCCCGAGCTGTTCGTGCCAAAGAGACCGGTGATTGGCGCAAGGCGCAGAACACCAGTGTCCGCCCAGGACTTGAATCGCTCCAGACGAAGAGACGTCAGCATACGCGGTCCCAATACTAGTCGAGGAGACGCTCCTGAGTAGGACGGCGGGCTTCACCAGCCAGCCGCGATATCTCCGGCCAGCTCTGGACGAGGCCGTTGTAGGACAGCGCCTCCCGCGCCCACTTCTTCCGCTCGCAGACGGTGTACAGACGATACGCCAGCTCCCGCGCCACCTCGGCCTGGCTGCCGAGCTTTGCGACCAGCGCAGCAGCCGCCCCCTCGCCGCCAGACTCCAGCACCCTGATGAGATGGTGGACCGTCTCCCAGACCGTCAGCCGCGAATCCTTCGCCGGGTCCCAGCCGGCCGGCAGCTCGTCCGGCCTGAGCAGCCGCGCCTTCCCGCCGCGAGAGACCAGGATCCCCGCCTGCTGCATGCCGGCGACGCTGGTGCCCTTGGCCTTCGAAAGCGTCTCGGCCACCCCGAAGTCACCCTCGGCAAAGCCAACCTGCTCGAACCACGTCACCGCCCAGCGAGTGTCGGCGTCGAAGTCGCCCTCCTGCTCGGCCAATACCTCATCGAGGGTCTGATTAATGAGCGCTAGCGCCTCGCGCACGGAGACCTGGTTGCCCGCGGCATCCTCGACTCTGGCGTAGCGGGTGTAGATGGCCATCCCGGGGCCTATTGCTGCTTGGGCCAAGTCGACCGGGGCGATGTTGGCTTGTTGCAGTCGCTGGAGTTCGTCCGGCAACTCTGCCCGGAGCGCGTTCGTAAACTCACGTCGGGTTGTGGCTAACGGCTCGCTGGGTTGCTTTCGGCAGATCAGCACGATGCTCGATGCAAGCGCGTTGAATCCCGTGCCTATCATTCGGTTACCCAGCTCCGTCCGAATTGGCCATGTCCCGGTTAGGGAAAATCCCGCACTGATGACTGCCTCAAGAAACGTCTCCCAGCCAGTTGAGACAGTGCCTGCGCTCTTCGTCTCAGCCTGCTTGAATGCGTAATAGATCGACACCGGGAACGCTGGGTGGGATTGCTCAGCCAGTTGGCGTATCGCTTGAGTCATGCCGACCAGAAAGAAGGCTTCTGCCCCAGCCTTGCCCCCATGACGTGAGGCGAAAGCGACAAGCTCCTCAACCTTCGGGACGGCAAGCGTGGCAAAGAGGTCCGGAAAGTCGGTGTTCAGCGCGCGGCGGAGCCAGACATAGAAGAAGTCCGACAAATCCGCGTACGGCACGTTGTCGTAGTACGGCGGATCGGTAGAAACGAGCTTGTCCTTGGCAACCAACTGGCTCTGGGCGTCGGCTTGCTTACCCCGGCCTGGATTGGCGGCCGGCATCTGCTCAAGGGCTTTCGCCATATTGGACAAGCTCACGCGGTAGTCTCCCGCGGCGTCGCCAAATACGTTGTTCTCAGCGAAATCCCAGAGCATCGGAATCGCTTGGCGTGTGAACAGGTTCCGGACCTGTGTCTTTGTAACCTCCCACCGGCACAACGCGTTGCAGACATCAGACAACCGGCTGAGGGCGATCGACAAGTAGATAGAAACAGCGTCTAAGTAATTCGATGGACCAGTACACGCACCGATGGGTTGCGTGTCTTCGTCCAGTGACCCGGCAGCGATTGCGTCTTGCCGAACCCTGGCTCGCACTCCCTGCACCAGGTCGGAGAAGGTGTTCAAGGCGACGAGCTGGCGCTTCGTGAAGAGATCGCTGAACTTCCTAAGGCCGTACAGTACGCAAAATGTGGCACCTGAGGCCGGGTCGTAGGAGATCGCCTGGTCAGGTGCCCACTCCGGCCGGGCTGACGCGGCGACGCGCTCATGTTCGGCGTTCGGGGGCAGATAGACGCGTCCACGGTCACCTTCCGCGACAATCGCCATCAGTCGCGCGCCAATTCGCCCGGCCATGCCTTCGGCCTTGATGTAATCGGGTGCGATCGGTGAGCCAGACATCAGACAGCGAAAGTTCGCGCCACGGGCCAGCTTGGTCCCGTTCTTCGCTGCTTCGAGATCGCTGGGCTTGCCGACCTTTACCGCGAATCGGTAGCCGCCATCCTCGACGACCGGCTCCACATAGGCTTCCTTGCCGGGCTTGGTTGACAGCATGAACGTGGAGACCAGCGGCACGTCCACGTGGGCGAAGGCCGGGTTGGGGCTCTTCACCGTCCGGGCCCAGAGCCAGGCGATGACGGTCAGCTTCTGGCCCACCAGCGGCTTCAGGTCTGGCCGCTCCTTCGCCATCTCGGCGGTGATCTCGACTTTCGGGTAGAGGTGGCCAATCCGCTTCTCTGCCTCGTCCCGCATCCACTTGCCGTAGTAGCGCACGTCCGCCGCCAGCCCTTGCGCGCCGCGCCAGGTCCGCGGCATCAGCGCCTGCTCGCGCCGCGCCTCGGGGTTGATGGGCGGACAGCCGGCAAACTTTGGCGGGATCTCGATCATCGCCTTGTTGATCAACACGGCCACCGGGTTCAGGTCGCTGGCGTAGGCCTCCAGGCCGAGTCGCTGCGCCTCGAGCGGCAGGGAGCCGCCCCCGGCGAAGGGGTCGTGGAAGGCGGGGAGCCTGTCGGGGTTGAAAAGCTCGGCCGCGCGCGGGTGGTCCCGGTTGTCGGCGCAGGTCGAGCGCCAGCTCTTCCAGATCTCGTCCCGCGCCCGGTTGAGCACGTCTTCGTTCGTCGTGTTCTCCCACTGGACGAGCTGCTCGATCAGGCGGAAGAGCCGCTGGCGCTCGCGCTCCTGAGCCTCCTCGGTAGGGAACTGCTCCGGATGCTCCGACGGGTCGTCCACCATCTGGGCAAAGATCACCGCCCGCGCCGCAGCCAGCGGGCGGCGCGCCCACCAGAGGTGCAGGGTGCTCGGGTGCCCGTGGCGAATGGACTTCTCCCGCGCGCTGGCCGCGTTGATGGCGTCCAAGGGGAGCGCGACTTCGATGAGCTTCTTGCGGCAGATCAATTCAGTCCCTCAAGCATCAGGTTGATCGGCGTGCTGAGATGGGGACAGTTGACTCGCGAGGTATCGCTGACGAGGGTGGCGAGGCTGATCCGGATACCGGTAGACGAGCTGCCGGCGAGCAATCAGAGACTGGAGGGTGCGACGGACGATGGCTTGTCCTCGCTGAAGCAGCTCGGTCAGCTCGTCGAGTGACAGGGGAGCGCGGGCGCAGAGCGACAGAACGATCGCGTCACGGGTAGCGGCGTCGAGGCGTCGGC